>CAYTWV010000001.1:0-6584 GCA_964442235.1 uncultured Myxococcales bacterium
CTGCTGGAAACCCGCAAGGCCGCTTTGGGACCGCGGGGCGAGGCCCTGGCTGACCTGCTGGTCGACATTGGTATGTTGCGATTCGCCGTGTATGGCGATGCGGACGCCGCTGCCTCGTGCTACATCGAAGCCATCGAGACCGTATCGGAACACGATCGCGCCGTAGCACTGTTGGAAGAACTGCTTGGCCATGAAGCCATTCAGCTTCGTGTTGCCCAGTCCTTGGAGTTCGTTTACGAAATCCGTGAGGACCTCGGTCGTCTCTGCTCCGTGCTCGAGATCCAGCTCCTCTCCGTGGGTCCGCAAAAGCAGATCGACATCCTGGAACGGTTGGATGAACTCTATCGTCGTCAGGAACGCAAAACCGACGCCACCCGTACGCTGCGCCGCCTTATGGCCCGTGTGCCCGAGCGCAAGCTGCTTAAGGTGGAACTGGAACGGCTGACCGAAGAGACCGACGAGTGGATTGAGGCCGTTGACCTTTATCAGACCCTGGTCGAACGAATTCAGTCCTTCGACTATCGCCTGGAAATGCTTCGCTCCGCCGGTGCCATCTTCCACCAGCGTATCGGCGACAATCCCAAGGCCAAAGAACTCTATGGTCTGGTGCTGGCCGAGGCCCCCAGCGATGCCGAATCCCTGGACGCTCTGGAAGCCATCGCCAACGAAGAAAAAGACTGGGAAGGTCTGCTGAAGATCTGCGAAACCCGCAGAGAATTGGCCACGCTGCCCGAAGATCAAAACGACCTGATGTTCCGAATGGCGTTCATCAGCCGCGACAGCCTTAAAGACCTGCGTCGTGCCAGCGGATACATCGAAGCCGTCCTGGAATCCGACCCGACCCACGCTGCCGCACTGAACCTGCTGGACGAACTCTATACGGCCCAGGAACGCTGGACCGACCTGCTTAACGCTCTGGAGCAGATGGCCTCGCTGGCTCAGGATCCCATGCTTCTGGTGGACCTGCAGCTTCGTATGGCCGAACTGCTTGAGCAGAAGTTAGAGAAGCCCCAGGAGATGGTCGCCCGCCTGGCCGAAGCCCTGGATCTGGATCCCGCCAACGACCGGGCCATCGAGATCCTGAACCGCAACATCAAGGGCAAGATCGCCCTGGACGTGCTGGACCTTCTGGAAGGCGCCATGCGCCGCTCCCAGGACTACACCCGACTGGTGGAACTGCTCCGCATTCGGCAAAGCTTCCTGGACGAACCCTCTCGCAAGGTCGACGTCCAGAAAGAAATCGCCCGAATTTTCGAAGCGCTTTGTGACGATAAGGGCTCGGCCTTTGTGGAATACCACCTGGCCCTGCACATGGATCCCACGGACTCGGAAACGCTGGATCACCTGTTGACGCTGGCCATTGGAATCGGCGCATACCAGGGCTTGTTCGACATCCTGAACGAAGAACAGCACGTCGTGGACGGCGAGCAGCAACTGCGGATGTGGCGCCTCATGGCCCGCCTCTCTCGCGCTCAGTTGGACGACTCCGAGACGGCCATCGAGTACTTCCGCCTCGTTCTGGAGATGGAACCCCAGGATCAGGAAGCCGTCGATTCTCTCACCGACCTCTATCGCGACAACAAGCGGTGGGCCGAACTGATTGAGATGCTGACCCTGTACGCCAGCTTCGCTTCGGACATGGAGACTCAAAAGGCCCTGCTGACCGAGGCCGGCGTGGTCTTGAACAGCAACCTGGAGAAGCCCGAAGAAGCCATCAAGAAGTTCCAGGAAATCCTGGAACTGGACCCCAACGACGACTCCTCTCTGGCCTATCTGCATATGCTGTATGACGAAACCGCTCGTTATGAAGAGCTGGAAGACATCCTGCAGCGACGCGCCTTCCGCAGCCAGGAGCCCACAGAACGCCGAGACCTGATGCTGGTGCGTGCCGAAGTGCTGGAGCACAAGCTCGAGCGCCTGGACGATGCCAACTCCGTGTTGCAGGAACTGTATGTCTATGACCCCGCGGACATGGAAGTCATCGAGCGCCTCGAGGCCCTGCACGAAAAGCGGGAAGACTGGCTCTCGCTGCTCCAGATTCTGGCCGACAAAGAGAAGCTCTCAACCGACGACGAACTGGTCCCCATCCTGCTCAAAACGGCCACTATTCATAACGACCGGATGGACGACGTTCATCAGGCGGTGGCTACCTACAAGCGTCTGTTCGACATCTCTCCGGCCATGCCCGATGCCGTCGAAGCGCTTGAAACCATCGTCCAGACCAAGGAGATGAAGGAAGAGGCCTATGGCCTGTTGAAGCCCATCCTGGAAGAAACCGAAGAGTGGGAACGCCTGCTGCTGGTCATGGAAGGATTCCGGGATTCGCTGGATGATCCGGCCCGCAAGGTCGCCCTGCTTCTCGAGATGTCCCATATCGCCGATGGCTCCATCGGGGATCTCAATCGGGCCTTTGTCTATTCCAGCCGAGCCCTGGAGAGTGACCCGTCTCGTGGCTACATGGCCGACCGACTGCTGGACATCGGCCAGCGGGCCGACATGTTGGAAGAAGTGGTCAGCGAGTATGGCCGCCTGGGCGAAGCTGCCGAGAGTATGGAAGACCAGGCAGCGCTTTACCTGCGCAAAGCTGCCGTGCTCAAGACCGGAATCAAAGACTATCACCGGGCAATCGCCGAGTACGAAAACCTGCGGGATCTCAGCCAGGATCCGGTCATCCTGACTTCTCTGGACGAACTCTATCTGACCGTTGAAAATTGGGAAAAACTCTCCAGCATCCTCCAGGAAGAGCTGCTCATGGCCTCGGGTCTGCCCGAGAAGATGGGCTTCTACTACCGCTTGGCGGATGTGTTCGAAGAGCAACTTCAGAATCCCGAGAAGGCCTGCGAATTCATCAAAGAAGCGTATCACCTGGATTCCAGCAATCCCGAGACGCTGGGCCGCTTGCGACATCTGTATGACAACCGCATCGCCGACCCGGAAGCTGCCGACCTGCTGGAGCAGCACTACAGTCGTGATGGCGAATACATCGACGTGGCCAGCATCCTGGAACGGCGCTTTGCGCTGGCTACCGAGAATTCGGACAAGCTTGAAATCGCCCGGAAACTGGTCGCCGTCTTCCTGGAACGCCTGGAAGACCCCACCGGCGGCCACAAATATGCCGGCGCCTGCCTGATGCTGGACCCCGAGGACGAAAGCCTGCAAATCCAGTTGATGCAGTTGATGGACCAGACCGGTCTGAAAGAAGAAACCGTCGAGTTCCTGGAACTGGCCCGAGCCTCCACCGAGGACGACGAGGCCTTCCGCCGCATCAGCATGGAAGCCGGTGCCCTGCTTCAGAAGTTGGGCCAACTGGAAAATGCCGAAGCCGCGTATCGCGAAGTCATCGCCAAAGACGAGACCTTCGTGGATGCCTACCGGGCACTGGAACGGATGTTCGAAGACCACGAGAAATTCGACGAGCAGGAGCAAATGCTCTCGAAGCTGGTGGAACTGGCCCAGTACGACGACGAAAAGATCCCACTGCTGTTGAAGCTGGGTGGTCTGCGGCGCGATTGGCTGGAACGTCCGGCAGCGGCCATTCAGGCCTATGCCGCCGTCTTGGAAATTGATGATCGCAACGTCGAGGCGTTGACCAGTCTGGACGTGCTCTACACCACCGCCCGCAACTTCGAGAAGCTGGCCGATATCCTGGGCGCCCTGGTCGAACTGGCTCAGGATCCCAGTCTGCGAGTGGAACTTCTGGGCCGTCTGGCGGTGCTCTCCGAGGAACATCTGGTGGATGTCGCCAGAGCCATCCAGGCCTATCGCGATATCCTGGAATGGACCCCCGAAGATGCCCGAGTCCTGGCCGAATTGCAGCGCCTTTACTCCGATGAAAAGGAGTGGGATGCCTTCGTGGAAGTGGCCGAACGGGAGACCCGTCTGGCCGATACCTCCGACGAACGCAAGATCGAGCTGTGGCGCCGTATTGCCGAAGTGAACCGCGCCGAACTCAAGAACGCCGAACAGGCCGTCTATAACTGGGAATACCTTCGGGCACTGCGTCCCGCCGATGGCCAGGCCTGTCGCGAACTGCGCAGCCTCTATCGGGAAGTTCAGCAATCCGGAAAACTGGGCGACTTGCTGCTCTTCCTCTCCCTGGAAGAGTCAGTCTCTTCCGATGTTCGCATTGGATACCTGGAAGAACTGGGCCAACTGCGCGCCGAAGACCTGATGGACCTGACCGGGGCCGTGGACGCCTGGCGTCTGGTGCTTGAACTCAACCCCGATCACCTGATCGCTTACCAGTCTCTGGAGACCATCCTCTCGGAATCCGGCCGCTACGCCGAAGCCGTGGAAGCCATGTCCGGCATGCTTCGCCTGCTTCCCGAAGAGGCCGATCAAGTCACCTTGCTGGACAAGATTGCGACCCTGCAGGAAGAGGCCCTGGGGGCCTGGCAGCCCGCAGCGGAAACGCGCAAGAACATCCTGGCTTTGACGCCCCATAACCTGGAGCAGTACGACCGCATCGAATCGATCTATGAGGGTCACCAGGACTGGAATTCCCTAACCGATCTGCTCAATCGCCGAATCTCGGTGGAAGTGGATGTGGCCAAACGAGTGGCCATCCTCACTCGGATCGCCGAAATTCACGAAGAGAAGGCCCAAGACGACCTGCCCGCAATCCAGGCAGTCATCATGGCCGTGGAACTGGATCCCTTCAACTTCGACCTGGTTGCCATGGGCGAGCGAATCGCCAACCGCTCGGAACTTTGGGCCGAACTCTATTCCATTTGGACCAAGGTGGTCGAAATGGCAGACGAGCCCGACGTCCGCCGGGAATTGCTCATGAAATTGGGCAACCTGAACCGCGACAAGTTGGCCAATCCCGACGAAGCCGTGACCTGGTTTGAGCGCACCGTCGAAGAAAATCCCGAAGACGAAGAGGCTCTGACGGCGCTGGTCCAACTGTATGAAGTCCAGCAGAACTTCCCGCAGTTGGCTTCCAGGTTGGCCCTGCTGGCCAAAGTCACCGCCGAATTCGGCAAACAAATCGCCTACTACCTGCGCTTGGGCGAGGTCTATCGCACCCAACTGGGCGATCCCCTCAAGGCCATTGACGCCTATCAGATCGTGCTGGAGAACACTCCGGACGAGAACGCCATCTCCGCGCTGCAGAACCTGTACGCCGAGACCGGACAAGACGAGAAACTCATCGAGGTGATCCAGACCCAGGCTCAGTACCATCCCGAGCAGGATGCCGAGCTGAAGCTGCTTTGCGGCGCCATTTACGAAGAGCGCCTGAATCAGCCCTTTGCCGCTGCAGACCTGTACGAAGAACTGGTCCGTTACGACCCGACCCAGTCCGAAGCCTTCGAACGACTGGAACGCATCTACAAGACGCATGAGAAGTGGGACAAACTGGCCGAAAACTATGAGCGCCTGCTCTCGGCCAAAAACGACCCTGCCGAGCGCCTCTCGCTGATGCGGATGCTGGCGTTGTTGCACGAGGCCTCGCTTGGAAACAAGGATGTGGCTGCGGACTACTACCAGCAGATCCTGGACAGCCGAATGGCCGATGACCAGACCACCGTGGAAGTCACCAGGGCTCTGGAACGGCTCTACGAAGAACAGGAACGCTGGGATGAATTGGTCCTGGTGCAGCGCCGCATGATCGACCTGGCAGAGACCGTCGGTCAGAAGGTGGGCTTCCTGCTCAAGATGGCCCAAATCTACCGTGAGCGCCTGGAAGACATCAGTTCCGCGGTTCAAGCCTACCGCGAAGTGCTGGAACACGACCCGGGTCATACCCAGACCCTGGAGACTCTTGAAGAACTCTTCAAGGAATCCGGAGACTGGATGGAAGTGCTGGGCGTGCTCGACATGCGCATCAAGGTGGCTACGACCATCTCTGAAGCCGTGACCCTCTATTTGCAGAAGGGCGATTTGTATCGCACCGAGATGCTTCAGCCTGACAAGGCCCGCGACCAGTACCACCTGGCATTGGAGCGCGACCGAGACTCGCAGGAAGCCGTGGATCGCCTGGTCGACCTCTATACCGAAGAAGAGCGGTGGGATTCCATCGTCGACATCCTGGCCAACCAGTTCAAGGCGTCTCGAACCGAAGAGGCCCGAGCTTCCGTGCTGACCCGCATGGGCAAGTACATGCTTATGGCCCCCGACCGTTCGGCCGAAGCCATCGAAGTCCTGGAAGCCGCATTAACTCGCGTGCCCGGCCTGCTCGAGGCCCAACGCCTGCTCTCGACCGAGTATGTCCGCCAGGAGCGCTGGGAAAAGGCCTATCCGTTGTTGGTCATGCTGGAAAGCGGCCTCAATGCCGAGACCTCGGCTGACGACCTCGGCGACCTCTTCTCCAAACTGGCCGTCTGCTGCCTGCACACCGGCCAGAAGCAACAGGCGCTGGAGTACTTCCGCAAGGCCTACGACCGCAATCCCGAGGATATGAGCATTCTGCAAGGGCTGGCCGAGATTAATCTGGAGCAAGGCGAGTTCGATGTGGCCGAGACCTACTACAAGCAACTGCTTGAGAAGGTCAAAGACACCATGGACCTGAACCAGCAGATCCGGATCAACCGGGCACTGGGCGAATTGGCCATGAACCAGGGACGCACTTCGGATGCCAGGGA
>CAYTWV010000001.1:6594-17316 GCA_964442235.1 uncultured Myxococcales bacterium
TGAATGAACCCGCCGTAAAAATCCTCACAACCAGCCCAATGACAAAGCCAGCATCGCTGATTTTGTCCGGCTCATGGAAATGCATGGCGACTGGGAAGAGGCCATTCGTTACCGGCGCCGAATGCTGGAGCAGACCTCCGACGCCGAAGAGCGGTGGAAGACCCTCATCGACATCGCCGATACGTACAATCAGAAGCTCAACAACATCGAGATGGCCACGCAGGTCTATAACGAGGCATTGAGCACCAATACCAACCGAATCGCCTGCCTTTACAAGTTGCTGGAGATTCACACCCAGTCCAAGAACCACGAAGAGGTGACCCGGGTCATCGATATGATGGTGGATGCCGTGGACGACCCCGCCAGAAAGGCCACCTACGCCTATCTGCTGGCCGAGTACTACCGTAAGGAACTCTCGGATCCCGTTGCGGCCCTGCCTTACTTCGAGCGCACCCTGGACTACGACTACACCAAGTTGGAAGCCTTCCGCGCCATCGACGAGATTCTGACCGAGCAGAAGGATTGGAGCGCTCAGGAAGTGGCCTACAAACGCATGCTGAAGCGCATTGCCGGCAAGGATCAGGCCTCTGTCGAATTCAGCCTGCTGCGTGGTCTGGGCGAGATCTATCGCACCCGTCTGCGTGACCTGGAAGCCGCAACCGCCTACTTCGAGCAGGCCTGGAAGATCAACAGCGAGGAACCCGCTGTCATCGAGATTCTCTCACAGCTCTATGAAGTGCTTGGGCAGCGTGAGAAGGCCTTGATCATGTTGCGTTCCCTGGTCAAGAACGAGCCCGATCGCCTGGAGAGTTATCGCACCATGGCTTCCATGTGCCGCCAGTTGGGGCGTGTGGACGATGCCTGGTTCTCTCTGGCCGTGCTCGCCATGGCCAACAAACTGACTCCCCCCGAGAAGGAGTTCTATGACGAGCACCGATCTCGCGGAATGATCAATCCCAGACGTCCGCTGGACCTGCAACTTTGGCAGAAACTGGTATTCAGTCGCTCCGAAAGTGCAGCCATCGGTCTGGTCTTCCAGACCATCTATGAGGCCATGGGATCGGCGCTGGGCGGCAAGGAACCCAAGGACCTGGGCCTGAAGAAGAAGGACGAAATCGATCTGAAGGAGAATGCCTTCTTCAACTCCGTCTTTAATCAGGTTTCGGGCATCCTGGGTATCCCGGCTCCCAATGTCTTCCTGAACGAGCGCTCGTTCGGAATGCGCATTGAAAACACCTTCCCGCCCATCATCATGATCGGCAAGGATATGCTGGCCAACAAGGGACCCCAGTTGCTTGCCTTCATGATCGGCAAACATCTGGCGTTCTTCCACCCGATGCACATCCTTGCGGCCTGCTACCCGCCGCCCGTGCTGAAGCTGTTCTATGGTGTGGCCACCAAGGTTGTGCACCCCGACGCCAAGGTTGACGAATCTGATTCCGACCAGTTTGTGGAACTCTATGATCGTCTCTCCAAGCGTCTTTCTCCCCAGGCCCTCTCCTCGCTGACCAAGGCCATCGACTTCTACTATCGCAAGGGGGAAGTCCCCAGTATGAGCCGCTGGCTGGCCGGAGTGGAACTGACCGCAAACCACGCAGGCCTGCTTTGCTGTATGGACCTCGATGTCGCCGCCTCGGTGCTGCGGCAGGAAGCCATGTCCTTCAGCAAACTGCCGCCCAAGGAAAAGGCCAAGGACCTGGTGCTCTACTCGGTCTCCGAAGAGTTCAGCCAGGCTCGAGAAGCCTTAGGCCTGGTCCTTCCCAAATAACGTGAAAGGACTCCCCACCTATTCGGGCAAGCTCTTTTGCGTGGCGATGCCCATCGGAAACCCCCGAGATATCACGTTGCGAGCGCTGGACGTTCTGGCCCAGGTTGAACTCATCGCCTGTGAAGACACCCGCACTGCAAGAGAGGTACTCGGGGGGCTGGGCATTCGCGCACCAAGGCTGCTCTCCTATTTCGAACACAATGAAATGGCCCGCACCCATCAGATCCTGGAGATTCTGCATTCAGGCAAAGATGTGGCGCTGATCTCGGAGGCGGGGACCCCCACCATCTCTGATCCGGGCTATCGACTGGTTCGGGCGTGTGTCGAGGCCGGTGTCCAGGTGGTTCCGCTGCCTGGTGCCTGTGCTGCCGTCGCTGCACTTAGCGTTTCGGGGTTGCCTACGGACCGCTTCCTGTTTGTGGGGTTCCCCCCCAAGAAGGGCGGAAAGCTGCAACGCTTCCTGGAACGCTGGCTCATGGAAGGGGTGACCACCGTCTTCTATGTGCCTGCGCGGAAACTGGATGAACTGCTAAAAGCGATCACCTTGCGATTCCCCGAGGCCGATGTGGTCGTGGGACGGGAAATTACTAAAGGGTACGAGGAGTTCCGCCGAGGAACCACCGCTCAGCTTGTTCAGTCTTATGCGTCAGATCCGGCAAGGGGAGAATGCACCGTTCTGGTCCGCCCTCAAGGCCCGCCCGACGACGACGCGGATTCGACTACGGAAGAGTGAGAATCCTGGGGCCCTCTCGGGTCACTGCGATGGTGTGCTCAAAGTGCGCCGACGGCTTGTTGTCCACCGTTACCACGGTCCAACCATCAGGCTTCACGGACACCTGGTGGGTGCCAAGATTGAACATCGGTTCGATGGCCAACGTGAACCCCTCTTCCAGAACCGGTCCAACCCCCGGCGGACCATAATTGGGGATCTGCGGGGCTTCATGAAGTCGGTGGCCTACTCCATGACCGCAATACTCCCGAACCACCCCCCACCCCTTCTGTTTGGCCACGGCTTCGACGGCATGGGAAACGTCGCCCAGCCGATTGCCAGGCCAGGCCTTCGATATGCCGGCTTCCAGGGCCAGACGGGTGCTTAGCAGCAGTTCGGCCACCAGTGGATCGATCTCTCCCACAGGCACCGTGATGGCCGCATCCCCCACCATGCCCTCGAATGTGGCCCCACAATCCAGGCTGACTATGTCCCCGACCTTTAGCTTTCGCCCGCCAGGGATACCGTGAACGACCTGCTCGTTCACGGAGATACATACGGCGGCAGGAAACCCGCCATATCCCTTGAATGTGGGGTAGGCGCCCAGACTTCGGATCAGGACTTCGGCCTCGTGGTCCAAATCGGACGTCTTGATACCCGGCGCAACCAGCTTCTCCATCAATGCCAAAGCCTGGCCCACGATGCTGCCCGCGCGTCGCATCCGATCCAGTTCCGCAGGGGTCTTTCGAGTGATGTTCTCACGAGCCATGGTCCCTTCTCCTGATTTCACCGTCCCGCCAGAATGGACTCCAGACGGGATTCGAATGCCTCCAGACGAGCGGCGGAGGGCCGTTCCGGGTATGTGGTATGAGTCAACGCAAAGGCCGCCAAAGCACCCATCACGCCCGGGGCCATCCGCAGCAGACCAGGCTGACGCAACAGGCCCTTAACCAAGCCGGGAAGTTCTTGGGCATTCCAATCCATGGGACGGAAGGAGAGCACTCGGTGCATCTCCGCCGCATTGATATATCCGGACTTGAACATGGATTCTGCCAGATCCGGTCCCGTGGCACTGCGAATCAGGCTTCGACTCATGCCCTCAGCAAAGGCCTGAACCGCCCCGAACGACCGCATGTACGCCGTGCTGTAGTGCCAAAGTGCGTCAGGATCGTGCTGGCGGCAGTATCTGGCCGCTGCCGAGGCCAATATCAGCGCAGCGTGCCCGGTCAACGCCAGGGCACTGCCGGTCAGCGGCGACACCTGACAGGCAGCGGATCCAATGATGGCAACCCCTTTGCCCGAAAGCTGGGGGATGGGCCGAGTAATGGGGATTGGCGCCTCGAATGCCTCTTGGCACTGCACAAACACGCCGGGATACTCCGCCCGAAACCGGGAAAGAGTCTCTTGGGGTGACAGCGAACCGGGCTGGGCCACAATGCCACTAAGCAGGGTGGCCTGTTTTCCGTCGGGCCGGATGCAGAAACCCAGGGTCGAAAAGGCCGAAGAGGCCGCCAAGATGTTGACGCTGGTACCAAGGGTCGACGGCCATGCTGCGGCTTTTGCTGCCTGGGGCTCCAAAGTCCAGCTCTCATGCCGAGCCTGCACATGCAGGGCCCGACGTTTGGGCAGCACAAAACCCAGGTTCCGTAACAGATGAGCAAACGGGTCTAGGGTGCCGGTCGCAAGGACCAGCAACGTGGACTGGACTTCCACGGGCCCCTCGGCCCCGTTCAAGAGGCAACGGATACCCCCACGGGGGGAAGTCTGGAAGTCCAATGCCTCATGGCCGAACAGGAACTGCACTCCTCGTCCGGCCAATTCGTCCCGCAGAGCTTCCAGGTAGCTGCCCAACTCCCAGCCGTAAAGCGGCGAGGGATCCAGGTGTACACACCGAGAGACGGATGGAGAGAAGAAGTCGGCCCCCGCTTCGGGTCGACGAATGGGCACGCCAGGGGCTGGGTGAGGGACAACCTGTTGCAGCACCGAGGCGCTGTCAACCTCTACCCACCAGGGTGAAGTGCAGGCGGTGCGTTGACGCCGTTCGGCAACCGTGACACGCAACCCTTCCGCACACAGACTGCGGGCGGTCAACACGCCAGCAGCTCCAGCCCCCAAAACCAAGACGTCTGTTTCTTGTCTAGTCATGCGCCTCCAGCGGGCCGCAGGGTATCACGAAGCTGTGGCAGTGACAAGGTAGGCAGGAAAGGAAGCGTGGTCACCAAACTTGACAACGTACCGGTCCAAAACGCCATGGCCCTTAAACGACGAAAGGCGCCTTTCGGCGCCTTTCGCTCTGCGTGGGACCGGGGGGAAGAACCGGTGCCCCGATACCTGTTCTTCCCACCGGAAGAGGGAGGAGGCTGGTCTTGCCAGCCGCCTCCCGGCGACCGAATTATTCGGTTTCTCTCTCGACGTAGGGAGCGGAAGCCTGGCTGTAGGAGCATTCCGTAGCCGTGGCGCCGTCCTGGTTGTCGTTGGTCAGAGTGGCCTTGCCGTAGCGGATGAAGGTCGAGGTGATGGTGTCGCAGTCGAGGTCAGCATTGGCTTCGACTTCGAAATCGGCCTCGGTGCCCGTGCCAGCGGCGGTGAAGGTGTACTGGAAGTAGTGCTGGCCGTCCATCTTGAACTTCAGAGCGGCCCAGCCCTGCGTGCTCCAGACGTCGGGGTCTTCGTCGCAGCGGTCGTCGCCATCGGCGTCAAGAGCGCAGCAAGAAGCGCCTACGGGGGTGATGGTCTGGGTGACGGGGAACTGGCAGGGAAGCTTCGACCAGTCGGTCTTGTCGGAACGGGGTTCCATGATGTACTCGGCGGCGCCCTTCACGATCTTGTCCATGGCATCGATCGCTTCCGAGGTCTTCGCCTTTCGCATGTAGTTAATGAACGCCGGCACTGCCACGACCGACAAGATCGCGAGAATGGCGACAACGATCATCAACTCGATCAACGTAAAGCCCTTCATCATCTTCTTCATGGTTTTCTCCCTCAAAAAAAGAAATGGTTAAACCCGTCGGGCGACCCCCTCTGGGCGCCTTCCGTCTTCTCGGTTTCTCTTTATGCAACCCCCGTGCCAACCCCGTGCCAACCCCCGAAAATAGTTGTCCGATTCGCAGCAAACCCCGTTGGTAGCTGGGGTTTGCACCACTCGAGTATTTTCGGTGCCTATGCCAGTGCATGGATTGGCCCTCTCCGGCACCTCCCTCAACGATCGTTTCTGCCAAAACGCGGCAGACCCCGTTAGCGCAGAGTGACAAAACGTGTCAAATCCCCCCAATTTGGGCAGTTGACCAGCCCCTATGCCCTGCACTACAGTGCCTGTCGCACCCCACGGTGTGGAGGGTTCGTGTTTCGGAGACTCGCTAGCGCCCTTATTCCTAATTGGACCCTGGAACGAATCCTCGCCATGAGGCTCCTTCGGGGTCGCAAAGGCGCCTATGTGACCTTGATCTCCGTGATTTCCATGTGCGGCCTCGCTCTTGGAGTCGCCTCGCTCATCGTCATCCTCGCCGTGACCACGGGCTTCGAACAGGCCTTTCGCGACAAACTGCTGGGTGTCTATCCCCATCTGGTGATTATCGGTAAGGGCGGAGAGGTGCGCGACTGGCGTCAGGTGCTTCAGCGCCTTGAGGGCGCACCCGGACTCTCGGAAGCTGCACCGGCCACCTATGACGAGATGATGGCCAGCTACCGCAGCAACCGCTCGGGCGCCATAGTTAAAGGTATAGACTTCTCCTATCCGGGGAATCAGGACATGCTGAGAGGCTTCCTGGCCGACGGCGATGTCCAGGTCCTCGACCCCGCTCTTGTCGCAGCTTCCTCCTCCCCCCCGGGTTCCTATGATCTGGAACCCCTGCCTGGTGGGATGGTCGCCCTCTTCGTCCTGGATGGGGCCCCCTCTGCCGTTGGCATCCCCATTTATCTCGAGGATCCTCTGGCCATCGTCATTGTAAATGCCACCGACTCCGAGTTGACCGGCCAAGTGCCGGGAATTCTGCAGTCCGTGGCCCTCAGACTGCCCGCCCACGCCGTCTCTCAACCCATCGCTGCCTCTCCCTCGGGCCTCTCCTTCACCCTGGGGGGCGAAGCCTTCAGCCTCGACGAGACCGCTGCAGGAATGGCCTTCGTTGTCTACAAAAGGAACGATAGGCTGGTCGGAGCCGGTTGTCTCATTCCTGGTCCCGCCTCGGCCACCGACCCAGCCAAGGTCTGTCTCATCAACAACACCGATGGGCCCCTGCTCGTTAATTCCGGAGAACTCTCAAGAACCCTCGACCCGGGTACGCTGGATCGCCTGGATTCGACCGACACTCTGCTGCCTGGCGTCCTGCTTGGCGACGAACTGGCCCGCCGTATCGAGGCCGAAGTCGGTGACGAAGTGCGCCTCATTTCTCCGCTCTCCACGCTCTCGGGTCTTTCCCAGAATGGCCCAAAAGGCCGAACCATCGCCGATACCTTCCGGGTCATCGGAACCCTGCATCTGGGCTTCTATGAGTACGACAGCAAGCTGGCCATCGTCGGTTTTGATGCCGCCAGACGCTTCCTTCATCAGGGCGACACCGCCCGTTGGATTGAAGTGCGCGTCCAGGACCTGTTCCAAAGCAGCACAGCCCGCATTGATGTGGGCCGACGACTGCGACAGTTCTCGCTCCTGGACTTGCAGGACAATCTCCCGGGCATCAAACGCAAGTTCGTCCGCTCCGCTCGGATCCAATACCCGAACCCTGTTGGTATTCAGGTCCTCGAGAACGTGCGCCAGGTCCTGAACGAGGTTCGCTTCTCCGATGTCGACGGGTCGTTCGGCATGGGGGTCAAAGATGAACACCGCATCATCACCTGGGAAGAAATGAATGAGCCGCTATTTACTTCTATGAAGCGACAAAAGATTGTGTTATCCCTGTTTTTTCTTATAGTAATTATGGTGGCAGCGTTTAACGTTGTTAGCTCTCAGATTATGGTGGTGCGCGAAAAAAGCGCCGAGATCTCCATGCTCAAGGCCATGGGTGCCGAACGAGGGCAGATCCATCGGGCATTCCTTTGGCAAGGCCTGGTGGTTGGGGGCGTGGGGGTTGGAATCGGCGCGGCCCTTGCGGCCGCAGCGGGCCTCTTCTTGAAGTACATCGGCTTCCCGCTAGACCCACAAGTCTACTTCGTCTCCCAGCTACCCGTCTCCCTGGTTTGGACGGATTTCGCCTGGGCAATGGGTCTGGCGCTGCTTCTGGTATATGTCTCGATTTCGCTGGCGGCCCGGCGGGCCAGCAGGCTCTCTCCCGTGGAAGGCCTGCGCAATCTGGAATGAGGGGGACGTCATGGCTGTGTGGGACAAGATGGAACCGGGCGATTCGCTGGCGGACTTCTTCCTGCTGCGTGAATACCAGGTCGGAGTCGGCAAGAACGGCAAACGCTATTTGACGTTGACCCTGGGGACCAAAGATGGCGACATCGAAGGCAAACTCTGGGATGGGGTCGAAGCGCTGGAAGGCGAACTGGCCCGCAACGTGCCGGTCCGGGTGGAAGGGGTGCTTTCCAGCTATCGGGACAAGTTGCAGTTGACCGTTCGGTCACTCTATCGGGTTTCGTGGAGCGACGAACTTTTCTCCAAACTGGTTCCTGCGTCCCGGTACGCCAGGGCCGAACTGGAGGCGGGAATCCGCAGCCGTCTGAGCACTCTGGAGAATCCCTGGGCTGCCAAACTGGCTCAGGCCCTGCTCTCCACCGAACTGGTCAGCAAAACCTTTTTTGAAGCCCCGGCGGCCAAAGGCATGCACCACGCCTATGTGCGGGGATTAAGTGAACACACGCTCTCGATGATGGGGGCCGCCGAGGTCCTGTTCAGGCACTACGACAGACAGTTTCCGGGCGTCATGTCCCGGGATGAATTGCTTCTGGGTGTGTTCCTGCACGATGTGGGCAAAACCGTCGAGTACTCCTACCATGAAGGCATCGACATCACGACCCGGGGCAGGCTCATCGGCCATCTGGCCATCGGCCTCATGCTGCTAAACGACGCCGTCGCCTCGTTGCCCGGTTTCCCGCCCGACTTTGCCGACCGCTTGCGACACCTGATTCTGGCCCACCACGGCGAACCGGAAAAGGGCTCTCCCGTCTGGCCGGTCACCGCCGAGGCGCTTCTGCTTCACCACATCGACCATCTGGATGCCGAAATGAACGCCGCCTGCACATTGATCCTGCAGGCAGGCCAGGACGAAATGTCCCCCTTCAATAACAAGTTTGGTCGACGGTTGCTGAACCCCATGTTTGGCAAGACCCCCCACGAACCCACACCGGTGGAATTCGTCCCAGAGCAGCCTGCTGCGGCGACACCACAGGTCGAACCGCCTGCGCTTGAACTGCCTGTACCCCAGCAGCCTTCTTCAGAATCCGCGGATGCGGATGTCGAACGCCCCAAAGCCCGACCCAAAAAGGGCCCCTCGGGTCCCAGTCTCTTTTAGATTGGCTATATCAGAAGAAGGCACAAACCGGCCACGGCAGCGCCCATACCCAAGACCGTGAAATTGTCGTCCAGACGGTCGCTGAGCAATTCGGTTACCGCCGTTGTCAATGCCACCACGGCCCCGAAGCCCACGCTGAGGCCCCAGGGCAGCCCGGCCAGAAGGCCAAAACCCAAGGCGCTGCAAACCAGGGCAACACCAAAAAAGGCCGCACTTCCCGCCAGACTCTTTTGCTTCCAGAGTTTGTAGGTGCCCCACTTCTTGCCTACCAGAGAGGCCGCAGGGTCGGCGAAGGTCAAAATCAACAGGCCCACTTGCACCGCACTCAGGGGCGCCAGAATCGTCACTCCGGTAAGTGTCCACGCAAACACACTGGCGCTGTTGACCCGGTTCAACTCCCTGGGCCGCATCGTGTACTTAAAAATCGGAAGACCGCACAGTGCCCGGTTAAATCCCGGATGGAAGGCCCGAATCGTCTCCAGACTTCCCACAAATACCGACATGCCCAACAGAACCAGCACACACTGGAACGGCGTCAGCACCCACGCGGACAGGGCAAAGGCACCCAGCCCGTTGGCCACGTGAAATATGTTTCGGGCAAAATTCATGGGCTTGAAGTGCGGAAGACGGATGCTGTACCCCAGCGAATGCAGCTTCATGCCCCGGACAGAACGCAACAACTCTTCGTAGTTCACCGAAAGCCGCTGGACACATCTCTTGCTGCTCGCCCAGCGGGGACTCTCTTGCATTTCTTGCGAAAGCGCTGCCAGCGTTGCAGTCATTCGATCCAGATTGGCACTCAGGCGCTCTGCGGCCTTTCGAGTTCGGGGCCAGTTGTCCCCCAACTCATCCCACCATGCCGTCGCCGCTACTTTGGCCCCGGCGGCCCTTGCAGACAACTCGCGACAGCGTTGCCGCATCGCTTCCATCCAGACGGAATCGGACTCGCTCTTGGACTTTGAGTGCCAGTTGGCCAGAAACTGGTGCAACTCCTCGGTCAGCGCACTAAGCTGCATCGACGCTTGTTTTGCCGTGCTGGTTGTGCTCATCTCAATCCCTCAGTGCCAAACGCGTTGCATTATCCCCCAACTCTCGCTCCCGGCAAGTACTTATGTAACGTCGGCCCGATAATACCGGCCAAACTCCTACTGCTCCAGCCAAACGCTTCGAGTTCCCCCGTCAAAGTCCAGCTCCAAAGTTCTCTTCCCCGACTGGACCCGAAGCAAACCCTCCTTCCATTTCTGTTGAACCTGCGGCCCTTCCATTCGTTCGTAGGGCCCCAGATCTACCGCCTGACCGTCCACGGTCATGGGGCCTTCCCAACCCACGACGACCTGCCCTTCGTAAGGTGAGTCAAACTGCGTCACCCCTTCATCAAAGCTTAAGGTGGCTTCGGTCACCTGCTTTACAAAAGTCGAGAAGTCGCCGGCGTCGGCTTTGCGCCCCATCTGCACCACCCAGACGCTCTCGTGGGACTCGGCGGTCAACTCGAACTCGTTGGCGCTGTTCCAGATCGTCGGGTACTTCGAACCCAGACAAAGATAACCATCCCCTTTGCGCCCGCAAACCCAAGGTGTGACTTCCACCACTTCGTCAAACCCATTTCCGGGGAAGAACGCATGGGTGTATTCCGTGTTGAAGGCCTCGCCGAACAGCTTGACCTCTTGGGTCTTGTACTGGATGACCCCCACGCTTCGATGCAACGTGACTCGGGGCTGCCACCCCCCCACCCACTCATCACCAAAGTCGCCGCCCATCATGCTGGGATTCGCTGGCAGTGTGGTCATCACAAAGGCGCT
>CAYTWV010000001.1:17326-45953 GCA_964442235.1 uncultured Myxococcales bacterium
GTTGCCAACCACGACAGAGTCTGGGCCGACCATAGCCCCGGCTTGTAATCCTGGGCCCCGGAAAGCTGATAGTCCGGCGTGCGGTAGGTGTACGTGTTGATCTGCTCCAGGCCAAGGCCTCTGGAGACCGGCCCCAGTTCTGTCGACAGGTCTATCAGCGAATCGGGGTCGTCCCCCATCTTCTGAATCATCCCCTTGTACGGCTCCTCGATGTCCCCAACCAGGAACCCGTCCCAAAGTTTGTATTCGTTTAGAAACGCCACAAAACCCACCACAACTGCTGGGGACAAAATCGCCGAAGCTCCGGCCCAGAAGATCACATCGTCGTGTCCCGTGTACCCAACCCCCCACTGCGGGCCCTCTTCCACATTCAAGCTGTCCCGTTGCCTGTGCTCGGAAAATGGTGCGATGGCAGCGGCCCACTCCTCGAGCAGATCGGGAGGAAAGTAGTGACTGCTGGTCGCCAGAAACGCCGCAGAGAAGTTCCCGAAGTCCTGGGTGGTTCCCACCCCGGCCGCAAGCCAGACCATGGGGCTGGTGCTGTCCTTCAGACCGCCCAGATACTTGTTCGAGTAGGTGCGCCCATGCGTTGTGGCGAAGTAGCCCTTGTAGGTATTGGCCAGAATATCCACCAGCAGCACATCCACAACCATCCTGGCCTTGCCCCGAATCTCTTCGTTTTCGGCAAAGTCGGCCAGGTTCAGAAGTGCCGGAAAATCCTCGTTAAAATAGACGTTGGAGTGCCACTCCGAGAACCCGATATGGCCTCGGAAATCCAGCCAGCGAAGAATCAGCGGTTCGGCGTGGGCCACGTGTTCCGCTCCGGTCATTCCCGAATTGCTGAACACCTGATCCCTGTACATCTGCCCCATCAGCAACTCGCCCGAATGGAACAGGATCTGGTGGTTTTCGGTCCAGTAACACATCTTGTCGTCGCCTGGCTCGCTTAGCCAGTACCGAAACCCCAGCAACGTCGTCTCGATTTCCTGCTTCAACTCGGCAGGCACGACGTTGGCCCCTTTGTCCAGATAGAGCATCCGCACAAAGGCCGCCAGCGTGAAGTCCGCCGTGTCCTGGCGCTGCGTCATCTTAAGCAGCCCTTCATCGATCTTGTCGGTGTTGTATTCGGTCTGGCCCGTTACGATGCGACACACCTGCCCGTACAGTCCGCCTTGACCGGGCCCCGAAGCATCCGAACAGGACTGAAGATAGGTGGCCTTGCGCTCCAGGAACGCTGCCGATGCAGCCACCGGTTGCTCCAGGCGCTGCGACGTATCCTGGCCTCCGGTCACATCCTGGGTCCCGTCGGGCGACACCACCACATCCAATTCGACCTGCCCGTCCCCGGATTTCTGGTCGGCCCGGTCCTGAACCGTATCTTCCGGCTTCTCTTCGGAATCACATCCCTGACCCAAAGCCAGTCCCAGGCCGACGATCGCCAACAGATAACAGGTCTTTCCACTAGACGGCCATCGCTTCATGGCTGCTCCTCGCCGGCTGTGTTAGCCTCGGGTAACCCCGAAGTTTCAATCAATGCCAATATCACTGCCCCAACACCGTATCCCAAATCGTCTTCTAATGGAACCCTGGCATACTCTTCATACTTATCCGCTGTGGTGGGCCCTGAAATCCCGGTCACCACCGGCAAGGTGTCCTGGCCCGTCACGATGCGGCTGCGCACTCCCTTCATGGCCAATGCTATGGCTGGCAGCGCCTCGTCGCCGATGACGCCATAACGCCACGAACGGGCCAAACCGAATGCAAACAACGCCGCCGCACTGGTCTCCAGATAGATCTCCCCGGGGTGGGTCATGAGGGTCCACCAGAGTCCGCTTTCCGTATCCTGGGCTTTCATCGCCGCCTTCAGCAATGTCACCAGCGCCGCGTCCACCGAATCCCATCGTTCGCCCCGGTTTGCCAGAATTCGGTGATACATCGACCCAGCCGCGGCAATCCACCCATTGCCGCGGCCCCAATACACCCCGGGGGTCTGCTTCACGATCCAGTTGTAGGCGTGTACATAAAATCCGGTCTCGTCCTGCAGAAGCTGCGAGAACAGGTCAAACTGGAAGGCGTACTCCTCCAAGGCCTTCGTGTCGCCCGTGGCCTCGCCCCAGCCGAACAGCACTCCGCCAAACATGAACAGGGAATCCACCCACAACGTGCGCACATCCAGCGTTCCAAGGTGACTGATGCCTCCCTCGGGTGTGCGCAGCGCCTCTTCGTACAGATAGTGCAGCGCCTGCTGAACCACGGTCCCATACACTCCGTCCGGGTCGCCCGTTTGCCGATAGAGCGCCACCGCCACCGCCGCCGGGGCACAGGTGTCACTGGACCCCATCACAAACCCCTTCTGAATGTGGAAATCCATCCACGCCTTGTAGTAGGCCAACAATTCGGCGTCCCCGGTCACCTCGTACAGTTCGGCCAACGAGACCATCAGCACGGCCTCTTCCCAATTCCACTTCATCTCTTCCGCCGGATGCCGGGCGATCTGTGCTTTGGCCAGGGCCAGGGCCAGCTTCATGGATTCGCTGCCAGGGTTCCGCTTCAGGACATAACATTCGTGATCCGGGGGCACCTCCGGATCACACCACTCAAATGGCACCGATGGCTGTGGCGTTTGGTCCAACAAGGTCAGATCAAGCACCTCGTCAATCGGAGTCGAATCGGAAAGCAGATCGGTCCCCTCGGTCCCCTTGGAGGCGTTCTCACCACACCCCACCATTCCCAGCACTGCCGCTACGATCCAGACTCTCCACTCCATGAATTCCCCCAATACGCCTATTCGGCCAGCGATTTCAACAATCCGGCGGGAACAATACCTCGACTGCAGGGGTTTCATCAACCCGGTCGTGGGGTACGCTTTCTCGCACGTCGGGTGCGCGCCTTGAAGAGGATGCAGAACTCCTTGAACCGACTCGCCCTCTGATGTAGTGTGGGGCAGTATTTTGGAGGAGGAAGGGATGCTTTGTCCGCATTGCAACCGAGAATCGGATGCGTTGTTCAAGTTCTGTCTCCATTGTGGCAAGGAACTGGCCCCCAGAAAGGCCGCTACCGAGGGCAGAAGTGCCCCCAAGCCCGTGGTCAAACCTCGCCCCGTGGCAAAACCCGCACCCGCTCCGGCACCCCAGCCGGAACCGGAAGCGCCGCAACCTCGGATCGAACAATATGACCCCGCTCCGCAGCCCCAGCCCGTGGCCCGTGTCATGGCCCCGGCTACCAAGGACGCCCTGGGCAGGCAGCAGGTCGGCTATCTGGTCTCGGTGCATGCCACTGACATCCAGGAGGCCAAACGGATTCCGCTCTTCATGGGCACCACGATTCTGGGCCGCACCCAGGGCGAAGTCTCGTTCCCCGATGACGATCTGCTCTCCCCTGAGCACCTCAAACTCGAGGTCGACGAGACCCAGGTCACTGTGACCTGCCTGGACTCTCGAAACGGAACGTTCATCCGAATCATTGACCCCATTCCGCTACTGCACGGCGATATCTTCCGCATGGGGCAGCAGCTCCTGAAGTACGAAGATCTGGCGCTGCTTCCCTCCGTGGAACTGCCCGGCGACCAGATTACCGAAGTCCTCGGTACTCCCGCTGGCATCAAAGCCTGGGGACGATTGACACAAGTCGTCACCGAAGAACTCGCTGGATCTTCCTTCCTGCTGACCGGCGACAGCGTCTTCCTTGGCCGAGAACGCGGAGCCTTCACGTTCCCCGGCGACCGCTATATCTCGGGCACCCACGCCTGCATCGTCAAAAACGAGACCGGCACCTGGCTCAAGGACGTGGGTTCCTCGAACGGAACGTACTTCCGAATTTCTACCACGACTCCTCTGGCCCCAGGCCAGTTCTTCCTGGCCGGGCGCCAACTCTTCCGTCTTGATCTGGAGTAATCCAGTCGTTCCTTTCAGCATCTGTTTAAGGTGACTCGCATGTCCGAACTGTCCCGTCCCCAAGACTCTCACGAACCCCGCAAATCGGCCCCCGGCGATGCCAGTGTGTCGGTGCTCTCCGAATCCGTTACGGCGGGACGCAGGGCCCGAATTGCCCTCATTGCCATGATCATGCTGGCGGCCGTCGGGTTCGGCATCGCTCTGGAACTGACCGACGTCTACTACATGACACACACCGACAGCGATTACGTCAGCATGTGTGCCATCTCCGAGGGCGCCAACTGTCAGACCGTGGCGCTCAGCGATTACTCCACGCTGCTTGGGTCCCCGGTGTCGGTCTGGGCCATGGCCGGGTATCTCTTTTTTGCGTTCCTGGTCGTTCTGACCCTGTTCAATCTGGGCAGCGGCTATGGCCTTGGATTGCTGGGTGCCATGGGGCTGCTCTTCCTGGGCATCTCCGTATGGCTTGTTATTCTGATGTCGCTGATTATCCATTCTATATGCGTATTGTGTGTGGCTATTGATTTCGTGAACATCTTCCTGTTGATTCTGTCTGTTCTAGCCCTTCGAAGTGTCAATAAGCCCTTCTTCGTCACCATCTGGAATGACATCCTAACCACCTTCCGCAAGCCGCTTCGGTTGCTGCTGATTGCTTCCTTCGGTCTGGGCCTGCTGGGTGGCGGCTGGGTGTTCGGATCCTGGCTGGTCAAACTGGCCGATGCCGGTCCCGTATTGTCGGCCGAAGAAGCGGGCCCGCAATGTGACGGCAAACCGGGGGCCAATCCGTCCGGCAACACGATCCAGATGGGGGTCAACGAACAGGGGCATCCCTGGATTGGCGCGGCCACTCCCCTGCTGGTAATCGAAGAGTTCACGGACTATCAGTGCCCCCATTGCCGCAAGGCCCACCGCACCATTCGCCAGCAGCTTTCCAAGTATCCGGACACGTTGAGGGTTTATCATCGCCATTTCCCGCTGGATCAGGCGTGTAATTCCATGGTAACCCGCCCCTTCCACAAGAAGGCCTGCGAGATGTCACGAATGGCCATCTGTGCCCAGCAGCAGGGCCGTTTCTGGGAGATGAACGACTATCTCTTCGAGAATTCTGCGGCCCTGGTGAAAGACGAAGCGACCTATGCCGACATCGCCGCTCGACTGGAACTGGATGGAGAGAAATTCTCCTGCTGCATGAACGACATTGCGTCCAATGCCGTGATCCTGAAAGATGTCGAAGACGGCATCGCCGCAGGCGTCAAAGGCACCCCCTCGTTCCGAATCGACGGCAAACTACACGTCGGTTCTATCCCCAAAGACGCCCTGAAGGTCCTGGAGAAGTAGTTCGACCCTTACCCCGCCCGCTCGGCCTTGGTGACTCCGTCAACTCGAAGCAGTGCCCGCAGCAGCGTCTTTAGCTGGCTGACGTTGCTGATCTCCGCCTTTACCGTCATCTCGCCACGCCGCCGTTTGCTGCCTGTTTTCGCCGAGCGTTTGTCGTCACTTCGCATGGTGACACCGCGGATGTTGATGGCGTGGTCGGCAAAGACCGACGAGATGGCATTCAGCATGCCCGCCGAGTCGTACGCCGCAATCTTGATCGTCACGACCTGGTCCGACGCGGCGCCCACGGCCCAGCCCACATCCACAAACCGATTGGGATCCATGACTCTGGCGTGGGAACAGCGAAGGGCATGCACTGAAATCCCGTGCCCCTTGCTGACAAATCCCACGATGGACTCGCCCACTACCGGGTTGCAGCATCGGGCAAAACGAATCTCGATGCCGCCTTGGCCTCCAACCAATACCTTGCCTTTGCCTCCAACTCCACCTTCAAGCATCAGGGGTTTGGCCACGGGCTTCACTTCTGCGGGGGCCAACGGGGCCACGCCGGCCAACTTCTCGCCCACGTCCGCAAGATTCACACGTCCCGAACCCAGTTGGACCCACAGCGCCTCTTCTGACAGGCCCATCTCCTTGGCCCACTCGGAGAACTTCCCCGACTTTTCGGCCCGGCCAAGGCTCATGCCGAATTTCTTCAGCTCCTTTTCAACCAACTGGCGGCCGGTCTGGGCGAATCGCTCTTTGGCCTCCTGCTGCAAATAGGCCCGGATGCGGTTCTTCGTGCGGGAACTCTTTACAAACCGTAGCCAGTCCTGGCTGGGTTTCTGGTGCGGGCTGGTCATCACCTCGATGGTGTCGCCATTCTTCAGCGCAGCACTTAGCGGCACCATCACTCCGTTTACCTTAGCCCCCGAACAGTGCATCCCCACCTCGGAGTGCACCGTGAAGGCGAAGTCCACGGGCGTGGCCCCCACGGGAAGCACACGCACCGCCCCCGTGGGCGTAAATACAAAAATCTCCTCTTCCGCCAACCCACGGCGGGCAGCGGCGCCTTCGGCCTCCTCGACGGTGGTCTCGGGTACGTCGGTCAACTCTTCAATTAGCGACTTAAAATACTGCACTCGGGCTTCGTCAGCCGGGGCGATGGCCCGACCCTCTTTGTACTTCCAGTGGGCCGCAATGCCTCGTTCGGCAATGTCGTGCATGTCCCACGTACGAATCTGCACCTCCATCCGCTCGTTCTCGGGCCCAATCACCGACGTGTGCAACGAACGGTAGCCGTTTGGCTTCTGATTCCCGATGAAGTCCCGAAAGCGACCCAGGATCGGGCGCCACATCTGGTGCACCAGGCCCATGACCTGCCAGCACTGGTCCACCGTGTCCACGATCACACGAAAGGCCACCACATCGTAAACCTGTTCCAGGGTCACACCCTGCTTCTTCATCTTCTTGTAGATGCTGTATCGGACCTTCTCTCGGGCAAATACCTGCCCTGGTATCCCCATTCGGGCCACTTCCCGACTCAACGTCTCCTTCACCTCGGCCAGCACCCGCTTCCGCACCGATTCTCCGGTGGAAAGCTGCTTCTCCAACGCCCGGTGCTCCTCGGGGTAAAGCCACCGGAAGGCAGCTTCTTCCAGTTCGGTCTTCAGCCGGTACAGACCCAGACGACTGGCCAGGGGAACGTAGATTTCCAGGGTCTCTTTGGCAAATTCCAGCAGATGAGGCGATGTGCTCTTCTGCAGCGCCCGCACTTCCTGGACCCGGTCCGCCAGCTTCACCAGCACGACCCGAATGTCCTTGAACATCGCCAGCAACATCTTCCGGAAGCTCTCGGCCTGCCGGGCTTCGCGATCGTTAAACCGGTATCGGGACAGCCGCACCACACCTCTTGCCACCTCGGCCACTGCAGGCCCGAACGTGGTGGCGACCCAGGCGTGCACCTCCTCGCTGTCTTCCAGCACCTCGTGCAGCAGCGCCGCGGCGATGGCCGTTTCGTCCAGTTTCAGTTCTGTCAGGATGTGCGCCACGGCCAAACCGTGATCCACAGGGTCCCCATACTCGGGTTTGGGTACCAGATCTCGACGCAACACCGCCGCATCATACGCTCGCCTTACCAGACCCAGATCCGCACCCTTGTGATAGGCTGTCAGCCCATCCAGCAGGGGCTGCAGTGCTGCCGCGTTGTCCATGGTCCCTCTCCTCGAATCACTTGTCGGCAATATAGGGACACGGCCGGCCTCGCGCAATCGTGCCGGGCCGCCATTCGGCGCTTTCCCCTTGCGGAGATCCCCTCGCACTCCTATAACCGTGGCCGTAGGAGGCCACATGAGATACGAAGGTGCCCTGATTCGCCCCCCCAGTGAGTCGCAGAGTCTTATCCTGCAGATTACCGTGGGGTGCAGCCACAACCAGTGCCTCTATTGCGGCCTCTATCAGGACAAGGACTTTCGGGTCAAGAGCCTGGAGGATGTCTTGTCAGACATCAAAGAGGGCACACATTTCCGCTTCCGTCGGGTCTTCCTGGCCGACGGGGATGCCCTGGCGGCTCCCACCGAATTCCTGGTCACCGTGCTGGAAGCCATCCGCAAAGAGATCCCCTTTGTGGAGCGGGTCTCCTGTTTTGCCGACGCTCGAAGTCTGCAGAAGAAGACCCCCGCCGACTTGACCCGACTGCGTGACCTGGGCTTGACCCTGATTTATCTGGGACTGGACTCCGGCGATGAAGAGGTGCTTCGAAGGATGCATCGCGGCACCACCGTGGCAGAAACCCTGGAGGCCGCCAAACGGATCCGCAAAGCCGGGGTGCAACTGAGTGTCATCGCCATGCTTGGATTGGGCGGCAAAAAAGACTCCAAGAAGCACGCAACGGCTACGGCCGTGGCGTTGAACCTGATGGAACCCGAATTCATCGGAATCGTCACCACGCTGCTGGACGAAGAGGCCCCGCTGTTTGAAATGGCCGAGAAGGGCGAATTTGAGCTGCCCTCCAGGCTGGGCCTGCTTGAAGAGCTGAAACTGATCCTTGAAGGCCTGACTCTGCGTAAAGGACTTCTGACCACAAATCACTCGTCAAACTACCTGCCGCTTCGGGTGGTCCTGCCTTACCAGCGCGCGGACGCCATCAAGTACATTCAGAACATCCTGGACACCCGCGACGAGTCCATTCTCAAGCCCGATTTTCTGCGAAACCTCCGATAGTCTTGACCTTGACTTCCACTCTGTCCTGTTGTCTTATCACGCCGTTGCAGCCCTGCCGGCTGCTTGTCCGGTAACGGGCACTTTTAGGAGTAAACATGGCGACCATTCTTGTGGAAAAAAACCACTCCATCGGTCTGGAGGAGGCCAAGGTTCGGGCGAAGGATCTTCTCGACAAATTCCACGCCAAACTCTCTCACATGATCAGCGAAGTTTCTTGGAATCCCGAAGGAACCCGGGGAACGGCCAAGGGCAAGATGTTCACGGCCGAATTCGCTGTCACTGACAAGACGGTCATGGTCAAGATCGATTTGGGTCTGCTGGCCAGCGCCATGAAGGGAACCATCGAGACCACCGTACGGCAAAGCGTCGAGAAGAAATTCCCGTAAGGCGCCCGCCGTTTTCAGCTACGTCAATCCCTTACTGAATCCACACAAATCCGATTCCAGCACCTTCAGGCATCAAGGTAGGTGTCAGGAACCACGACGATTTCTGTGCCGTGCCATCGCTCGAATCCGTGATGAACAACACCAACGACGTCACGGCCGCAGCCCCGGCCAGACCCCACAACACGTAAGCTCCCGTGGTATAGGGAGTCACATCACTGCTCATCAACGCGTCCCAATCCTGCTGCAATTCTTTGGCTTGCGACGCAGTCACCGAGGGCAACGGCAAATTGTGCTCCTCGGCGAACGTGCTACGCCCGGAGTCCAGATTCGAGGCCGCTTTCCAGAACATGCCGCCGCCAGCCAGCCCCAGCGCCACTGCCCCGCCCGCTGCAACCCACGGCCACACCGAAGCGCCGCTTGATGAATCATTGGGGGTCTCTGCGCCCGCTTGGGCCGGGTTCACGACCTCCACCGAGGTCCGTCCGCTTTGCACCACCACGGACTTTTTGCTTAGAACCTGCTCGCCGTATTTCACTTCGATGGTATGGGTCCCGGCAGGAAGTGTTCGCTCCACCGAGCCCTCTCCAACCAGAATGCCATCCACCCAGACCTTGGCGTTGGAGTACGGCACATTCACCACCAGAACTCCGGGAGCCTCGGCCTTCTCAAGAACCAACGGTTCGGGGTTTTGCCCAGCGGCAATAACCACGGTTCGGGTCGCCTCTTTGAATCCCGGCGCCTTGGCCTTGACGGCCTGTTCACCCGGCTTGAACCACCACTCGATGGGGGTTCCGAACGTACGCTCTTTCAGCCCGTGCTGCATCATTAAGCTGGCCCCCGGAGCCCTGACCTCCAGACGTACCTTCACGTACCCTTGTGCGCCCAACTCCTTCTCTACCTGCCCCAGCCACTCCGCTGCCTTGCCCGCCTGCTCCTTGTCCAGCCAAATGGCTCGGTTCAGGTGCCACCACGCCTCGGGGAAAAGCTTCAACTTCTGGAAACTGCGGCCGACGTTGCGGTGAATGGCCCAAAGCTGCGGATCGGTCGGCAGCAACATCTCCTTAAGATTAAGCCAGACCTCTATTGCTTCTTCCAGTTTGCCTTCCTGAGCCAGTTGCATGGCTCGGTCGGACTCGCCCTGCGACGACTCTTGCGCCTCCACCAGAACGGGCAGACCCAACAGGGCTACCCAAACCGCCGCCATACGTAGCATGCGATGCATGGACTCTCCTATTTCTTCGGACTCTGAATCGGAACAAAATCGTCGTCTCCGCCCTGGCCGTTGTTGGCGGGCCCTCGGATGGGAACGAAGTCCGAATCGTCCCCTTTGGGCGGAATCTCTTTCGGCTTGTCCGGGTTCCCCTTGGTTCCTTGGTTTCCCTTGGTTCCCTTGGATCTCCATTCTTGCTTCCGTTGCCCTTGTCCTTCGAAAAGTTGCCCGCCGATTTCTCGACCTTCACGGGAGTTTCCTTGGCCGTAATCTGTGACCCGGCCGGGGGTTCGGCAACCTTGGGCAGCACGACCACGTTCCCACCGTCTTTGGGCAGCGGCGTAACGGGGACCACAACCTCCGAGGGCTTGGGGTTCACACTGGCCGAATTCAGTCCCGGGACATTGCCTGGGGACTTGACGGCTATCGGGTCGGCGGGTTTTGCACCGTCAGCAGGGGTACCCGCTGCGGGATTGCCGTCGGTGGAAGGTTTGACCGATGCCTCAACCGGGACCAGTTTTGAAGGCTCGACCTCTTTCCCGGCAGGGGGTGACACAACCGAAGATTCGGGGGTCGCAGCCGCAGCCTCGGGCCCGGGCATGTCCGCCTGATTCGGCGATTCGGCCGATTCGGCAGTAGCCGATTCAGCCTTGTCCGCTGCATTCGGTTTGCCCTCTTGCGGGTTCTCCCAGGGTCTCCAGACCAGCGCTGCCGTGGCCAAAAACATCAGCACCACACCCACAGCACCCAACTTCCACCAGGGGCGACCATAATTCGGAGGCGGGGAATCGTCTTGTTCGGCAGAGGCATGGGTGCGAAACGCCGTGGCTTCCAGGGCCTCTTGCTGAATCGAGCGAGGCAACGGTGTTGCGGTCCGTGGCGTCGCAAAGGCTGCCTGGACCTGGGCCTGCGTCTCGGCTGCAGGCATGGGGGTCAAGGTGTCCAAAATGACGGGGGATGCGGGCCTGGGTGCCGGTGCGGGCCGAATGCCTACGCCCGACTGCACGCCCGAATGCATGTTCACAGTCGAGGCCCGGGAAACAGAGGGCGCAACCGATCCCTGCTGTGAGGCACGCAAGGCGGCGCCAAACTCTTTGGCAGAACCGGGCCGCTCTTCGGGCTCTTTACCCAGGGACCACATCACCACTTCTTCGATGCCTGCGGGAACCTGCAGCCCCGGACGTCGATTCCTGGGCAGGGGCGGAGGCTGCGTGATGTGTGCCATCAACATCTGAATCGGCGTAATGGCCTCAAATGGAGCACACCCGCACAACGCCTCGTACAACACGATGCCCAACGAATAGACATCGGAACGCCCATCCAGCGGAATGCCTTTGGCCTGTTCCGGACTCATGTACTGAGGGGTCCCGCAGATAGCACCGGTGCTGGTCAACTGCGTCTGCTGCGACGCCACTTTGGCGATGCCAAAATCCAGCACCTTCACATAGTCATGGCCCTGCGGAGTGTCGATAAGATAGATGTTGTCCGGCTTCAAGTCCCGGTGCCAGATGCCCTGTTCGTGGGCTTCGGCCAACGACTCACACACCTGGGCGCCCAACTCGATCACCCGCTCGGGAGACATGGGCCCGTCTTGTTCAATGACCTCTCGCAGCGACCGACCGGACAGCAACTCCATGGTAAAATAGAGCGTCCCTTCAGAGGTGCTGCCAAACTCAAAAATCGTCACCGTATGCGGGTTCTTCAGACCGGAAGCAGCCTTGGCTTCCTGCAAAAACCGACGCACCGCCATGGTGTCCATGGCCATCTCCGGCCGCAGTACCTTCAGGGCGACGTCTCGGTCCAGGAACCGCTGTTTGGCCCTGTAAACCACACCCATTCCGCCCTTGCCAAGGCGCTGAATGACCGTGTATCGGCCATCGATGACTTTGCCCACCAGATCGTCGGGATCGCCCGCCATCAGCGGGCCCAGGCAGTTAGGACACTGATTCTCTGCTGAAACCACCTGGATTTCGCACATGGGGCAGAAGCGCCGCGCCGGAGTGTTCATCGTGGGCTGTTGTTCACTCATTTAATACCCAAAATTACAGCCGGGCCAGTCTAGCCTCATTTCTTGGCAGGCGCAACGGAATGTGCAGAACCTACAGGCGGTTTGACCCGGTGCCGTCGCAGCGATACAATCAGCCGCCAGCTTGTGATGACCGACAAAACCCGGAGCGTTAACCCCGGGATCGATGTGGGGGAATGGGATGTCCAATCGCCTTTTGAGTGTGGTCCTTCTGGGTCTGATACTGCCCCTCTGCTCGTGCCTGGATACCAAGCTGGACATCACCGCCCAGGACACGGCGGTGACCCCCGATGACGTGGCGCAGGACCAGACTCCGCCTGCCGACGCGGATACCTCAGATTTCCAGGATCTACAGGTCACCGAAATTCCGGACGATACCGTTATGGATAGCGCGTGCACGGGAGGGGCGTGCGATGTGGCGGATGCGGTATCCCCCTGCTCTCCTCAAAACTGCAAAACCAGCGACCCTTGCCTGGTAGCCGAATGCGACTCGCAATCCGGAGAGTGCGACCTTAACCCCACCAACGAGGGCGGTCCGTGTGAAGATGGCAACGGCTGCACCTTGCAGGACTTCTGTCAGTCGGGGCAATGCCAGCCCGGTCTGATGGGCAAAGCGTGCGACGACAACAATGCCTGCACCGACAACACCTGCAATCCGGTGTCGGGCAAGTGTGAGTACCCCAACAACACCGATTTTTGCGACGATGGAAACCCCTGCACGGTCCTGGACAAGTGTGCGGGCGGGCAATGCAAATCCACCACGGCCAACGAGTGCGACGACTTCAACTTCTGCACCAACGATACCTGCACGCAGGCTCTGGGATGTCAACACGAACCGCTTACCGGCGCCTTTTGTGACGACGGCAACACCTGTACCCTGGGTGAAACATGCATGGCCGGATTCTGTGGCGGCGGATCCCTGAATCTGATGGCCCCTGGCTGTGTTCCCGTATGCATGAACGGCAAGTGTGAACCCGGCGAGGTCACCGAGGGCTCGGGATACACCTGCGCCCACGATTGCGGCTACTGCGGCGACGACATTTGCAGCGCCACCGAGCAGACCAACGGCTCTTGTGTGAAGGACTGCGACGTCGTCTGTGGCGACCATGTCTGTGACGGCGGCGAAGGGGTTACCATCTGTCTGGTCGATTGCAACGGGTGTGGAGATCATTTCTGCGGCACCGGAGAGATCGCCGGTGCCGATGACCCATGTCCCGGCGATTGCCCCGCTTCATGCGGCAACGGCATTTGTGAAGTCACCGAATCCGCAAACAACTGCGAATATGACTGCAAACCCAGTTGTGGCGACAACAAATGCGAGATGGCGGAAGCCGCATCCACCTGCCCCCAGGATTGTGGCGTTTGTGGTGACGGCCTGTGCGCCTTGCCGGACGAGGGAGCGACGTGTCCCCTGGATTGTGTGCGACCCTGCGGGGACGGCAAGTGTGAGGGCGGCGAATCGCCGGAAACCTGCGCCGTGGATTGTGGGCCCTGCGGCGACTTCGTCTGCGGCAAACTGGAAACCGCAGATACCTGCCCGGCTGACTGCAGCCTGAGTTGCGGTGATGGCCTGTGTACCATGCCCGAGAACGAAACCAACTGTTTTGCCGATTGCGGATGCAAACCGGATTGCCTGGGTAAGAAGTGCGGTCCCGATGGCTGCGGCGGTCAGTGCGGCGTCTGCCCACCCGCCGTTTCCTGCAATGGTGTGGGCCAATGTGCGTGCATCCCCAATTGTGCCGGAAAGACCTGCGGAGAGGACGGCTGCGGCGCCGTATGCGGCGTTTGTCCCGGCGGCTATCAGTGCAAGGGCGGGGGGGCCTCCTGCTGCTCCGTGGGCTGCACCGACGCCCCCTGCTCCGAATTCTGCGTGGGAATCTGCGGAAAATGCGCAGGTTCCGCTGTTTGCCAAGCCAATGGCACCTGTCTCTAATCCCCTCCTGACTCGTAACGCGGCCCTCTCCCACATCCCCAAAGATCGGCGTCAGGCTCCCACTTCCGGGCCTTCACACAACGCCTCCCCCTCGCCTTACCTGCATTGTTGCCCCCGCACAAAGAGCACCTGATGAAAGAAAAGTGCGCCACCCGCCGAAAAAAAGAGGCCAAAACGCACAGCAAATGCCGCTGCCAGGCCGATTCGGTGCCGAAATACGAACATCCGAAACCCCCTTGACAAACTGTTGACAGAGGGGGGTTGCCCGGATAATGTTCGTCTCCTGAGTTGCGCGTCGGAGGTGCCGGCGCAAGGTTTGAAAACTTCATTAGGGTTTGAGGGAGCGAGAACATGGAATTCGTCGCCGAAGCGTTTGAAGAAGGTGGGTGGATGATGTGGCCGATTCTCTTCACATCCATTCTGGTGTGGGGAATTGCCGTAGAGCGGCTCGTCTATTTGTTCTTCAAGGCCAGCGTTCCGACCGCAAGTTTCCTGCGTAAGTTGGAAGTGGTCCTCATGAAGGGCGATCTGAATGCCGCCATCAACGAAGCCGTGGCCAGCGATAGCGCTCTTGGCCGCATTGTGCACGCCGGTCTGCTGCGGGTCTCCCGCGGTGGTGGCGAAGTCCAGGCCGCCATCGACGAAGCCGCTCTGCGTGAGCTGCCCAAGGTCGAGCGCCGGACCCCCTATCTCGCCATGTTCGGCAACGTGGCCATGTTGCTGGGTCTGCTCGGTACCATTATCGGCATGATCATCTCCTTCGGCGCTGTGGCCAACGCAGAGCCGGGTGAGAAGGCCGCCATGCTCTCCCGTGGTATTTCGGAAGCCATGAACTGCACCGCCTTCGGTCTGATCACGGCCATCCCCGCCCTTCTTTGGTTCGCCGTCCTTCAGGGCCGTACCCAGAAGCTCGTCGACGACATCAACGAAGGTTCCGTTCGCGTCCTGAACCTCGTCCTGGCCAACCAGGAAGTACTGACCAAAGGCAAGAAAGACTAATCCCCTCGGGTAAGTCCTTTCCAACCTTAGGCTGAAGGGAGGTAGTCATGGCTGGCGGTGGTGCTCCAACACCGGCGAAAGGAGGCAAGCGCTCGATTGACTTCGTGGTCAATCTGGTGCCGATGATCGACCTCCTCTCGGTGCTCGTTTCGTTCCTTCTGATTACGGCGGTGTGGACCCAGTTGGCCCGCATCAACGTTGGCTCCGTCATGCCGAAAGGCTCCACGAAGCCGCAGGAGCAGCAGCAAAAGCAGAAGCCCCTCAAAATCCTCGTGGATGAAAATGGGGTCTTCATCAAGTTCCATGGCGATGCACGCGCCGAGTTCATCCAGCTTGGCGAGGGAATGCTTACTCGCGTCGCAGACCACCTCAAAAGCGTTGGAATCAAAGACCCCAAGGCCGCCTCGGAGCAGAAAGTCGTGCTCGCCGTCGCGGACCCCGTCTTCTACTCCATGCTCATTGATGTGATGGACGTTTGCCTCGAACTTGGGCTCACTTCCATCTCCGTGGTCGACAAAAAGGCGTTCGAGGGCTAGGAGGGCCAGATGGCAAACGTAGGTCGAGATCTTGGCGGAAACCTGATCAAAAAGCCGCAACCAGGGCTGCGCCGCTCCATCAAGCTGAAGTTCGCCAAAGCCGGTGGGCATGGCAAAGCCAGTGTTATCGCCGATCTCAACGTGACGCCCATGGTGGATATGCTCACGATGCTCGTGATCTTCCTCCTCATCAGCTTCACGTCGTCGGGCGAAATCCTCTTCATCACCAAGGACATCGTCCTGCCCAAGGCGTTCAACGCCGTGAGCCTGGAGCGCGCCCCCGTGGTCGCTATCTCGGCTACCGCTATCGCCATGGAAGGCGCTGCCTTGATGCCCACTGACGAGGCCAACGACCGTACGTATAAAGACGGCAAGCTTAAGCCCATCGTGAATAAGCTCAAGGGCATGGCTCGAGATTTCAAGGAACTGTATCCCGATAAACCCTTTGATGGTCAAGTGATTATTCAGGCCGATAGTAATGTTCCGTTCGGTGTTATCAGCCTGGTGATGATTTCCTGCGCAGAAGCCGGCTACATCAATATCAACTACGCGGTGCAGAAGTCTGGCGCCGTCGGTGGCAAGTAGTTCGCCTTCGCCTTCCCCTTCCCCAATTCCCCAAGATGTTTTAGCTTTGTATCCTTGGAGGTGACCCATGCTCTCCTGGCTTAAACCCAAGCTGACCATCCCCCTGCTGGTGCTGGTCGCCGCATCGCTCCTGTTTTTCATGATCAAGTACATGCATCGCTCGGGTGAGGTCTCCAGAGCCCTGTACGAGCCCGACATCACCATGGTGCGCATCGGCGGAGTCCCCCTGATCAAAGGCCTGGAAACCCCCGTGGATGTCATGAAAGGCCTGCCCGTGGAGATCTCCTGCGATTACGTCCCCCCCGTCCAGGGCAAAGGAACCGCCCTCTTCAGGCTCTCCGGTGTGCTGGATACTCCCATCGAAGCCACCTCCTGCAAGATCCCCTTCACACTCAACTCCGAGGTGGGCACCCTTCAGGACATTCGCTTCGAGTACCTGATTGTGGCCCCCGACGGCCGAATCCTGCCCGGTGACTTCCGAGAACTGCAGGTGCGGGTCATTCCCGAACGCGAGTTCTTCCGCATTCGCGCCCTGGAAACCGCCGATGGCCAAACCCTCCCCGGTCTCACGGTTCCCCACGAAGTCATTCCCTATGCCGAAGCGGCCCTGCGTTTTAATGCCGACCCCAAGGACTTCTCCGTCCTCTTTTTTGTCAGCAGTCTGGGCCAGGATCGCTACTCGCTGCAATTCAGAACCGTGCCGGACAAGAAGGCCGAATTTGAACTGATCTCCGCTCCCCTCAAACAGCATCGCTCCTGGGGCGGCGATATCGATGGCCTGGCGGCCTGGCCCGGCGGCCACGAGCCCGGAAGCCCACTTCCCACCCTTCCCATCAAGATCGGCCACAAAGATACCAGCCGGGAAGCCTTTGAAATCGTCGCCGCAATCGTCCGCACCTCCGCCATTGATGCGGTGCAGCAAGAGACGATTTCTTATGATGTACAGGGGGAGGAGCAGGTGATCTTCCGACCCATTCCCGTAAAGCTGGAGCTTATCAAGGAACTGGCCTACAAGGGCCTGGTCAGCGAGTCGCTACGTGTGGTGCGGACCCGCGCAACGACCCCCATCCCCAATGTCCAGCCCGCCTCGGACGTCACACCTGAATAACGCAGATCCCTTGCTCCCCTGGCCTGCCTTTGGTACCCTGCAGCCCCGGAACTTAACACCCCAATGGGAGGACCCCATGCGCTATGTGACTCTTCTGGCCCTGTTCGCACTGCTGTTTGTCGCTTGTGACTCATCCACCGAAGCGGACACCAAAACCCAGGAACCGCAAGACCTGGTCTCTTCCCAGGATATCCCCGAAATTCCCGGTGGTTATGAAGGGATCGAAACCCTCTGCCCCGTCATCGTCGCCTGTGACTTCGGGTTCACCCAGGAAGCGTGCCTGGCCGAATTCATCTCGTACTGCAAAGAGGCGGGCAGGACTGCCTATGTCGACTGCATGGAAGCCTGCCACACAGCCTACACCTCGGCACCCGATTGTGATCCCTTCCGTACCTGCGAAACCAACTGTTGGAATAATTCTGGCTGCTAGAGCACCGCGGGAAACAACACACTTCCAGTGACGGTGCCCTGCTCGTTGACCTATTCGTCTTCCGACATCCACGCATCTTCAGCAGATTTCGACGGCCCTTCGGGCAGATCATAGTCCACCAACGGACCCCCATGAATCGCCATCTGCTCGATTTCCGCCGGCGTCATGGCCTGCAGTTCCTTGGGCGGCGCTGCCCTGGACCCCTCGCCGCGGCTCTTTCTGGCCCGGAATAACAGCCGCACCGGCGTCCCCGCAAACTCGTACTCCTCTCGGAACTTGTTCAACATGTACCGTCGGTACGTCAGCGGAAGCCAGTCCGGGTTGTTCACACTGAACACGATGGTCGGCGGTGCCACGGAAACCTGGGTCACAAAGTAGAACTTCGCCGGGCGGTGTTGCTCCACCGGAGGCGGATTCCGGTATACCAGATCCCGAACAAACCGATTCAACTCCCCCGTGGAGATGCGCTTCTCCCACTCGGATTTCACTTTCTCTACCACGGGAAGAAGCTTGTGCACGTTGCGCCCAATAAGACCGGACAAGAACAACACGGGAATGTGCGTCAAGAACGGGTGCCTGGACCGCAACGCCTTAATGATCTTGTCCGCAGTTTTGTTGTCTTTTTCTACGGCGTCCCACTTGTTGTAAACCAAGATCATGGCCCGGCCCCGGTCCTCGATCAGGTTCGCAATACGAATGTCCTGATCCGCCAGGCCCTCGGTCGCATCGATGACCAGCACTGCCACATGCGCACGCTCCATGGCTCGGACCGCACGAATGACGCTGTAGTACTCCACGTTATCGTGGATTTGCTTCTTGCGACGCATGCCCGCCGTGTCCACAAGCACCATTCGCTGGCCCTCGGGACCCTCCCACAGCGTATCCACCGAGTCACGAGTGGTGCCCGGCATGTCCGACGTCAACAGCCGCTGGGTCCCCAGAATCCGGTTGATCAGCGTCGATTTGCCCACGTTTGGACGACCCACCACCGCCACATGGGGCACCCCAACCAACTCCGGTGCGATGGCCCCGCCCTCGGGAAGCGCCACCACCACTTCGTCCATCAGTTCAGGGATATTTCGCCCATGGGCCGACGAGATGAAGTGAATCGGCTCTACGCCCAAGGAATAGAACTCAGAGGCGGCGACCTCTTTGTTGTACCCGTCACACTTGTTCACCAGATAAAACACCGGCTTCTTGTGCCGCCGCAGCATGCGCACAATCTCTTCGTCCATGGGAGTTACGCCCTGCAGCGCATCCATCACAAAAAAGACCGCATCCGCTTCGGCAAGCGCCATTTCCACCTGCTCTTTCATGGTGGCAATCAGCGGATCCGTGGGGGACGGGTCAAATCCGCCCGTGTCGACCACGTCGAATTCCCGCCCCTCGAAGTTCATCTGACCGTAAAGACGGTCCCGAGTCACCCCGGGGATGTCCTCCACAATCGATTTCCTCTGCCCAACCAGCTTATTGAACAGCGTGGATTTCCCCACATTCGGTCGTCCCACAATGGCAATCATTCGACTCATGTTTCGTACCCAACCTTCTGGATCCCTCTGACAGAGCGGGTCCATTCATCTTCTACGCGCACGAACAACTCAAGGAACACTCGCTCGCCGCTAAACCCTTCAATACTCTCTCGGGCACCCTGCCCGATGGCCTTCAACATCGACCCACCCTTGCCGATCAAGATGCCCTTCTGGCTTTTGCGCTCAACGTGGATGGTGGCAGCAATGTACAGCAGAGGCTCTTTGGCTTCTCGATTCTCCATCACGTCGATGGTCACCGCCGTCGAGTAGGGAACCTCTTGCTGCGTCCTCAAGAACACCTGCTCTCGAACAAACTCACGAACCACAAAACTCAAGTTGCGATCCGTCAACTCCCCTTCGTCAAAAATTGCGTTGGCCTCGGGCAATACCTTGGCGCACTCCAATCTTAAGTCGTCTACACCCTGGCCATTTAGCGCACTGACCGGGACCATGGACTGGAACGGAAACAGCTCTTGCATGCGGGCCAAAACGGGCAGCAGGGCCTGCTTGTTGATGGCATCCACCTTGTTCAACGCCAAGATGCAGGGTAGGGCGCTGGCCTGGATCTGCTCCAGAATCTTTCGCTCGGGTTTGGGGATGTGGTCCTTTACCTGGGTGGAGTCCACCACCAGAATCACCGCATCCGCCTCCTGCAACGACGCCAGGGCATTTTCCACCATCATCCGGTGCAACAACCCCTTGGCCTGATGGATCCCGGGAGTGTCCAAAAACATGATCTGGCACTCCGGCCACGTCCCGATGCCCATGATGCGATCTCGGGTGGTCTGTGGCTTGGGCGTGACGATGGCCAATTTCTGGCCCAGAAACGCATTCAGCAACGTCGACTTCCCAACGTTTGGGCGACCTACGATGGTCACAAACCCCGACCTAAATCCCTTCGTCTCACTCGTCTCACTCACCAGACTCCTCCACCAACCGGGCGATGTGCTCCACCACCTGGTCCAACGAAATATCCGACGTGTCCAGGATGCGGGCATCCGCCGCTGGCTTCAGTGGCGCTACCGCCCTGGTGCTGTCCGCCAGATCCCGGGCCCGTATCTCTTCGATCAACTGTTCCATGCTCACGGCCCGCCCCTCTGCTTCCAACTGCAGATACCGACGGCGGGCCCGAACTCCCACCGAGGCGGTCACAAAAAACTTGAACTCCGCATCGGGGAACACCACGGTCCCGATATCTCGACCCTCCAAGACCGAGCCGCTTCCCTCATTCCCCAACCGCCGCTGAAGCTCCAACAACGCACTGCGAACTTCTGCGTGGCTCGAAACCTTGCTGGCTCCCCCGGAGATCGCATTGACCCGCAAGGCGCTGGTCACGTCTTCGCCTTCCAGATAAACCCGGTTCACACCACGTTCCATCTGAAATCGGATTTTCAGCCGCGAGGCAATCTGAGCCAATTCTCCGGCCGCTTCCCAGGAGACGCCACGACGCTGCGCCTCATAGGCCACCGCTCGGTAAATCGCACCGGTCTCTACATAGGCCAACCCCAGACGTTGAGCCAGCGCTAACGCCACGGTACTCTTCCCGGCACCTGCCGGTCCGTCCAGGGCCACGACCCGATGTTGCCTGCCAGAACCCATGATTCCTCCACCCCCGTTGCGAGCACGGGCCGGCTAGTATAGGCTAGGTCGCTTCGTTTGAATAGGTCTCCTTCTAAGGAGGCCCCTGGGAGGGCGCTTTCCATGGATCTCACCGCATTCCTGATACTCTTCGCGCCCCTCATTCTGCTCTATACCTACAGCCCCAATCTCTATTTCTCTCCCTTTGATGCCCCCTCCAATTTTGCCTGGATTCTGCTGGCTACCCTGCTGGCTACTCTGGTCGCCTTTACCCTGCCCTTTGCCCTGCGCCGCCGCAAAGACGCCGGCCCGGACATGCCCCAGCGCAAACCCTGGGCCAGCCACGCCTTTGCCATTTGCCTCGCCCTCCTCTTTGCCACCCTGGTCGAAGCGTTCGACTGGATTGAAACCTTCGACACCCTCTTTTTTGCCCCCGAAACCTTCGTCATCGCAGACCTGCTGCTCCTGGTTCCGTTCCTGGTCCCCTATGTCGTGTTTCGTACTCACCTCGCCCTGCGAACCTTGGTACTCAGGCACAGGCCCACGACCCCAGGTTCGGTGTTGAATGGACAACTCCGAGGGCTGGTCGTCATCCTGGGGCCCCAACTGCTTTACCTGAACATCTATGCCCTGCTGGTCCACGGCTTTGAGCCCTCGGCAAAGCTGGTGGAAATCTATCCCTGGCTGAACTTCGCCATCGTCGGGGTGCTGATCTTTTTGCTTCTGACCTATTCGCCCTATTTTGTCCGGCTGCTCTACTCCCGAGTCCCCCTCGAAGACCACCCCGCGATCTACACCTTCAAATCCGTGTTCCAGGATCTCTCGGCCCGCACCGGAATCCCCCTGAACCGCGTCTCGATCTGGATGACCGGCCCTGCGGCCGTAGCGAACGCTGCAGTCAGCGGCGCATTCGGTCGACAACGAACCGTATTCATCACCGATCGCCTGCTGGAAATCCTGACCCCCGACGAGGTCAAGGCCGTGGTCGCCCACGAGTTGGGCCACGCCTACCATCGACACCTCCTGCTGATGTTGCCCGTCGCCCTGCTCTCCAGCGTCTTTGTGGTCTGGACCCTCTATCTGGTCGAGATGTTTGTGGATACCGGTGATGCCCTGGGTGGACTGGTCATGGCCATTCAGTTCGGGTATCTGTTTATCGTTTACCGTCCCCTCTCCCAACGGTTCGAATTCCAATCCGATGCCTATGCGGCACAGGTCACCGGCGGCCCCCAAATGCTCTCCAGCGCCCTGCTCAAGCTCTCCCACGAGATGGGAGGGTCCCGAACCAAAGCCAGCCTGACCCATCCAGCCATCATGAACCGGGTCACGCGCCTGACTCAGCTATACGAAGCCCACAACGGCGATCTGACGGCACTCATCCAACGTGGGGTTTGGATCAACCGCATCCTGGTTGCCGTAATGACCGCTCTGATTGTCGGGACGGTGTTGTTAAGCCCTCACGCCTAGCCAGGGCTATCAATTGAACGTCATCTCCTGAACCGGGCTTCCAGTTCGTCCACCAGCAAGACCACGCGGTTATCGATCTTCAAGGCGTTTTCCACGTTTCGCACGCCAGACAACACGCTGCTATGGTCCCGGCCCCCGAACTTCCTGCCAATCTCGGGCAACGAACTGTCAGTCAGCTTACGGGCCAGATACATGGCGATGTGCCGAGGCTGCGACAGCTCCCGACGTCGGCTGGCCGAGGTCAAATCCTCCACCGGAAGCCCGAATTTGCTGGCCACCGCCTTCTGAATCGCCTCAATGGAGATCTTCTTGAACTGCTTCTTGTAGTAGCCTCGAATGCAGTCTCGAACGCCCTTGATATTCGGCTCCGATTGGGTCAACTGCGCTTCCAGATCCAGCCGGGCCAGGCAGCTTTCCAGCTCCCGTACATTGTCCGAAATCTCTTCGGCAATGGCCTGCGCCAATTCCGTGGGAAGAGGCTTCCCGAACAGCCGTTCCGACTTCCGCTGGATAATGGCAATGCGCGTTTCCAGCTCTGGCGGCTTGATGTCCGCAATCAGGCCCCATTCGAAACGGGACTTCAGCCGCTCCTGCAATTGCGGAATCTCATGGGGAGGACGATCGCTGGTGAACACGATCTGCTTTTTCACCGCATGCAGGGCGTTAAACAGATGGAAGAACTCGATCTGGGTTTGCTCTTTGCCCGACAGAAACTGGACGTCGTCAATCAGCAGCACGTCCACCTGGTCTCGATAGCGAGATCGAAACTGGTCAAAACGTTTGGTTCGAATCGCTGCCATGTAGTCATTAACCCAGGTCTCGCAGGTCCGATAGACAACCCGAAGTCCCGGATTGGTCTGTGCGGCCAGGTTCCCAATCGCACACATCAGGTGCGTCTTACCCAACCCCACACCACCATAGATGAACAGCGGATTGTAGGCTCGCCCGGGACGCTCGCCCGAGGCCTTGCCCGCCGCACAAGCCATCAAATTCGACGGACCCTGAATGAACTCATCAAACGTGTACGGAGGTACCGTCGCCGAACTGGATTCCGTCTGCTTGGGATAGTCAAACAACTCGGGGTCAGAGACTCGATACTCGACCTGGATCGGCTCCTTGAACTGACGCTCAAGTTCCTCTTCCAGCATCGCTTGGAAACGCTCGGCAAAGTACTCCAGAAAGCGACCATCCTTCACCTGGATGCGGGCCACGCCAGGGCTGTGTTCCACCAGCTTCAGCACCCCAAACCAATTGCGATACTCCGCTGGCCTGAGGCGCTTCTTGATAGAAGCCAGTGCATCCAGCCAGGGTTGAGGTTCCATTATCACCACTCCATTTCCGCATACCGATTTGCGTCGCTTCCACAGGCGAAAACCGCATCATTTGGCACCGGTCTGAGTTCAGGACCGGTGAGTGTATGGATCGTCTGCTCCGGCCTTGTCAAGCGGATTCCAGATCCACCGCCTCCCATGCCAGCCCGCCTCGCAACCACCCTTGACACAACTCGATATCCCGCCTTACAGTACGCGCCGGAGGCCCGCATGATACTTGGAAATGTTGTCGGAAGAGTCGTCGCCTCTCGCAAGTACGAGGGATTGGAAGGAAAACGGTTCCTTTGGGTCCAGCCCCTGGATGAACACCTGGAACCCTCCGGAGATGCCGTCGTCGCCGTCGATACAGTCATGGCCGGCCCTGGCGATCGGGTCTATCTGGTCCTCTCTCGTGAGGCCGCACTGGCCCTAGACCCCTGGTTTGTCCCCGTCGACCACGCCATCGTCGGCATCGTCGACCATGTCGACGTGCAGGAGTAACCCATGGTCCTGGCCAAAGTCATCGGAACCGTGGTCTCGACGATCAAACACCCGGCCTACCACGCACTCAAACTCATGATCGTTCGCCCCGTGGACCACGACGGTGCCCCCGCAGGCGACTCCTTCCTGGCGGTCGACAATGTCCAGGCAGGAACCGGAGATACCGTTCTGGTCCTGCGCGAAGGCAACGGCGTTCGACAGATTCTGGGCAAAAAGAACCTTCCGATCCGATCCATCATCGTCGGGATCGTCGACCAGGTGACGCTGGAACCCTGGGCTCGCTCCAGCGGCCAACCCGCAGCCAAATAGGGATGCCCTCCTTCGCATTCTCACCCTCCCACCAGACGAAAAAGATGGTTACCCTCTGTCCCAGCCCCATCCCCCAGGACGTGGCTTTGACCCTTTGTTCCATTCCCAGGAGGTCTGCATGTCGAGTCGCTTTACTTGCCTCTTCTATGTCGATCAGGACGCCGACAGCCGAAACGCCGAGGTAATCATCCAGAGCCAGGGCCTCAGCCTGCTGCTTCCCGATGGTCGAATCGATTTGCCCTGGACCGCACTCCGGGCAGATCGAGGCGGCTTCGACCACTCGCTGCTGGTGCTGCGCGGCCAACTCGCCGGGCATACCTACTCGCTTTTTATCAAAGACTCCGCTCAGGCGGTAAAGGCGATTCTGGCCTCCCGCCCTCATCCATCCCTGGCCAACGACCTGCAACGACACTTCTCCCCCAGCCGCACACTGCGCTGGATTGCGGCGGGTGTCGTGGTACTGGCCCTGCTTGGAGTGGGCCTCTATTACGGGGCCATCTGGGCCTTCCGCACCACGGTGGATGTGGCCGTCGCCAACATCCCCACGGACTGGGAACTGGAACTGGGACGGTATTCGGCAAAAGAAATCCTGACCCAGAAAGAGGTTTGCAGCGATCCCAAGGTGGTCGCCGCAGTCCAGGAGATCGTCGAACGACTTAACGCCGCAGTGGTCGACTCCCCCTATCCCTTTACCGTCAAGATCGTGAATACCCCCGAGGTCAATGCCTTTGCCCTGCCCGGAGGCTACATCTTTGTTCACAGCGGGTTGCTGGAAAAGGCCGGATCCCCTGCGGAAGTGGCCGGGGTGATCGCCCACGAGATGCAACACGCACTCAAACGCCACGGCTTGCGCAATGTCATGGGGCGAGCTTCCCTCGGACTGGTCGCCGGGCTGGTCTTCGGCGACATCCAGGGACTGGGTGGCTTCGCCGTGGGCGCTGCCTCGGAATTGGCGGCCCTCTCCTTCTCCCGGGAACAGGAAGTCGAAGCCGATACCGGCGGACTTGAACTTCTGTATGCTGCCTCCATCGACCCCAACGGCATGCCCGCCTTTTTCGAAGTCCTCATCGAAGAAGAACAAAAACGCTCCGTCGGTCTCCCCTCGTTCCTCAGTTCCCATCCCGAGACTCTGGACCGTATCGCAACCCTTCGTGCCGAAATTCAGCGCCGGGGTGTGGTTTCTGCCAAACCCTTCGACTTCGACTGGACCCAAACTCGAACCCTGTGCACCCCCATTCCATGGTCCGACCCCGATAAGGCCGTCGAACCCAAATCCGCCCCCTCGCTCCCCTCGCCCGCCGTCCCCACCGCACCCCCTGCCGCTTCGGCTTCCCTTGGTTGAACGGTTCTGGTAAAACCTCTCTCCGTGACGTGTTTGCCTGTTGTTCCAGCAGAGGTGGTCTGATGCTGAAACCTTTCTTTGTTTCCCGTTCCATTCGGTCCCTCACCGCCCTGGGGGCAGCAATCCTGCTTGGGCTGGCTTGCGAGAGAACCCCGGATACCTATGACTATCACGGCCCAGCCCCGGATATCTCCGGCCTGGACCAGTGGACCCCTTCCGACGTGCGGGCCCTCGATGTGGACTCCATCGCACCCACCGACACCACCCCACCCCTGGACCTCAAGTCCGACACGACTCCGGATGCCCACGACGTCTCTATACCCGACCAAATCGAACTGCCGGATCTCCCGACACCCTCCACTCGCACCCGGGATTGCACCTTCACCGTCAAGTTCACTCCCCCCGATGGCTCGGCCCCTGCTCTGGCCTCGGAACTCTTTGTCTCCGCTCCAGAGCAACCCTGGGTCGAAGCCGAAAAACCCATGACCGCCGATGGAAATGGCAGCTACAAGCTCGACATTGACTTCGCTGAACATTCGCCGGGCTCCTACGGCTACAAATTCCATACTGCCTCCGATAACTGGTACCTGGACACCGGAAACCCCCTCGCCAAGTTCCAGGGCGGATTCGAAAACTCCAAGTTCCTTGTCCCCGACTGCCGCCTTCCCCAACTCAAGCTGGCTTCCAAAGAACTTAATGTCGCCGCAGGCACCCTCTCGCTTACCGTCGAGGTCTATGATGGCGCAGGCAGCGTGGGAACCATCCCCTCAACCGCTTCGGTTCGGGTCAATGGGGTTGACCACGCAACGGGGTATGACCCCGAGACGGCCTCTTTCTCCCTTCAACTGGACAATCTCAAGAAGGGTTCCAAAGTCACCGTCCTGTTTTCCATCAGCAACGAATTCGGCGCTGCATCCCCCCTCTATGTGCCCGTTTGGCTGGAGGAAACTCCATGGACCTGGAAAGAAGCCTCCATGTATTTTGCCTTTACCGACCGCTTCGCCAACGGCGACTCGGGCAACGATGCTCCGGCCAACTGCGATAACAGCCCCGATTCCACCGACTGGAGCGGCGGGGATTTCCTGGGCCTGAAGCAAAAGATCGATAGCGGCTATTTCGACCAGTTGGGCGTAAACGTCCTTTGGATCTCTCCTGTTGTGGACAACCCCAACGGCTGCTTCGGAGGCAGTCTGGCGGGGATTAAGTATACCGCATATCATGGATATTTCCCTGTTGATTTCTATAAGACAGAGGAACATTATGGCAGCATCGAAGAACTTCGTGATATGATTAATGCTGCCCATGACCATGGCATTCGTGTTCTGGTGGATTTTGTTGGGAATCACTGCCACCAGGATTCCCCATTATGGGCGGATCACGCCAATGACGGCTGGTTCAGCGCCTATACCTCGTGTGAACCCAAGTGGGACCAACCCATCAGTTGCTGGTTCCAGTCCTACCTGCCCGACTTCGACTACACCAAGGATGAAGTCGTAGAGTACGTGGCGGACAACGCCCTCTTCTGGATCCGAGAGACGGGGGTGGACGGATTCCGGGTAGATGCGGTTAAACACATGGTTCACAACTTCGTTCGAACCATCCGCTGGAAGATTCAGCAGGAGATCGTGGACCCCACCGGGGTGCCCTTCTATATGGTTGGTGAGACCTTTGTTTCGGAGTGGGGCGGGGGGACGGGCTCTGAAGAGGCGACGATCAAGGAATACATCAGCGATTGGGAACTGGACGGGCAGTTCGATTTCCCCTTCTACTGGAAGATTCTCAAGGCCGTGGGCCGAGACGAGGGCGATTTCACCGAGTTGTCCGGATTCCTCCAGGCGGCTCTGCCCTATTGGGGAACCGACTCCTTGATGGTCTCGTTCATCGGCAATCATGACGTTCCCAGGTTCGCCTCGCACGCAGGCAAACAAATTTCGGATATGTGGGGCAACGGCTCCAAAGAGCAGGGCGTCTCCTCGCCACCCGCACAGCCCGAAGCTACCGAAGCGTATGCCCGCACCAGACTGGCGTTGGGCCTGATGTTCACCCTGCCCGAGATCCCGCTGATCTACTACGGGGACGAAGTGGGCCTGGCCGGTGCCGGAGACCCCGACAATCGGCGAATGATGCCCTTCGACGGCCTCTCGGCCAATCAGACTGCCACCCTGGAGTTCACGCGCAAAGTGGGCCAAGCCCGCAAAGAACTGGTTCCCCTGCGACTGGGCGACTTTTCTGTGGTCAGCGTGACGGCGTCGCAATGGGTCTTCCGCCGGGGCTCCGGTGGGGCCAACGTGTTCGTCGTCGCCAACCGCTCCAAAGACGCCGCCACGGTCTCCTTCCAGCCGCAGGTGTCCGGAAATCTGACCAACTACCTGACCGGTGATACCGTGCCTGTCAACGGCGGGAACGCGTCGGTAGCCTTGGACGGTTTCGGAATGGCCATTCTGACCTCGCCCTAACTCGGCTTCCAGAGCTCCTGCCCGCCGGGGGAGATGCTCGTGAATCTGGGTACTCTTGGAAAATATCGTCTGCTCAGCCACCTCTCCTCGGGAGGCATGGCCGAACTCTATCGTGCCTTGGCCATCGGTCCCGACGGCTTCCGAAGACTGGTGGTGGTCAAGAAGATCCGGGCCGAATTCGCCTCCGATCCCCAGTTCCTGGAGATGTTCCGGGATGAGGCCGCTATCGCCTCGAAACTCACCCACTCCAACATCGCCCAGGTCTATGGATTCGATGTGGAGGAGGGCGAACCCTATATCGTAATGGAGTATGTGGAAGGCAAAGACCTGCGCTCCATCATGCGCCACTGCCAGGCCAATCGTCGCCCCATCCCGTACCCCATGGCCCTTTACACCGCCGCTGCCGCTGCCGACGGTCTGCAGTACGTCCATACCAGCAAGGAGAGAGGCAAATCCCTGGCCATCGTCCATCGGGACGTCAGCCCCCAGA
>CAYTWV010000002.1:0-9335 GCA_964442235.1 uncultured Myxococcales bacterium
TGCTGCGACCCACGCAGCAGCATGCCAAACTCGGCTACCGCCGCTGCCCAGCGCAGATTCTGCGAGGCCTCGGGAAATGCCGCCGACGAGTTGTTCACCGGCACGGTCATCAACTGGCTGGAATCTTCTTTGGGATGTTTGTAACGCAGCTTCACAAAGGCCAACTCGGGGCTGGACGCCGCATCGGGTTTCACCTGCTTTTCCACGTACTTCAAGTCGCCCTTGGCCCCGTCCACAGCACCGTCCACCAAAACCAGTTCGTAGATGGCCGTCACACTGTGCCCCGCACCGATGTCCCCGGCGTCCTTCTTGTCGTTGTCGAAATCCTCGGTGGCCATCACCCGGTTTTCGTAGCCGATCAGGCGGTACTCTTTGACCTTGGCCGGGTTGAACTCGATTTGCAGCTTCACGTCCTTGGCGATGGTCAGCAGCGTCCCGCCCATCTGAGTGACCAGCACCTTCTTGGCCTCCAGAATGCTGTCAATATAGGCGTAGTTGCCGTTGCCCTTGTCCGCCAGCAGCTCCATCGTGTTGTCCTTGACGTTGCCCGTGCCAAAGCCCAACACCGTCAGGAAGATGCCGTCCTTGCGCTTCTCCTCGATCAGGCGCATCAAGTCGCCTTCGTTGGTCATGCCCACATTAAAGTCGCCATCCGTGGCCAGAATCACGCGGTTGTTTCCTCCCTGAATGAAGTTCGCCTTGGCCACTTCGTAAGCCTTCTGGATTCCCTCGGCTCCAGCCGTCGTCCCACCCGCCGTCAGTTTATCCAGCGCTTCCAGGATCTTGCCTTTGTCCGCACCCGACGTCGAGTCCAGCACCAGGCCCGAAGCCCCCGCATACACCACAATGGCTACCCGGTCCTCGGCCCGCAGTTGGCCCACCAGCGCCGCAAAAGCCTTTTGCAACAGGGGCAACTTGTCCGGGTCGTTCATGGACCCCGACACATCCAGAAGAAACACCAGATTAGTTGCCGGCAACTTCTCGATCTCGACCTTCTTGCCCTGCAAACCGATTAACAGCAGCTTATGACCGTTGGTCCATGGGCAGTAGGCCACCTCGGTGGTCACCGAGAAGGGATGAACATCCGTGGGCTGAGGATAGTCGTACGTGAAGTAGTTAATCATCTCTTCAATACGAATCGCGTCAGGCGGAGGCAAAGTGTTGTCCATCAGGAATCGCCGCATGTTGGCGTAGCTGGCCGTGTCCACATCCACCGAGAAGGTGGACAGAGGCTCCTGAAGCGGGGACTTGAAGTTGTTCTCCACGATGGCTTTGTACTGCTCGGTGTTCAGCTCCTGTTTCTTCTCGGCCGGCTCCTGCTCCTGCCCCTGCTCCATCGGCTTGGCACCGTCTGCCGTTTGCGTCTTGGCAAGACCGGCCCTCTGCATAGGTGCCGCAGAGGGGGCCACCGCCGAGGAAGCCGCATACTCTTCCTTCTTGGATTCCTCCCGTGCCCCTTGCCGCACGTTGCTTGATCCGCTGCCTTCACCCGGGACGCTGCCATCTTTGGCACATCCCACCACAAACAGAGTCAATCCCAGTATGACAAGTTGCTTCTTCATGATTCTACTCCGCCTTGGTGATCAACTGGGCCCGTTCCACCAACTGGATGAACTCGGCCCGATAACCGTTTTTGTCCTCTCCTTTGGCACCCCGGCACTGCTCCAACACCGCCTTGTAGCTGGCCTTGCCTTTGTGTTCGGACTTGCGGATCAGCATCCCGAACTCGGCCACCGAAGCCGCCCAGCGCAAGTTGTCAGAGGCCTGCTCGAAGGCAGCCTTGGCCTCTTTCACGGCATGCGCAATCAACAGGCTGGTGTCCTCTTTGGGGTGTTTGTATCGCAGCTTCACGTTGGCCAACTCGGGGCTGGAAGCCGCTTCGGGCTTCACCTGAGTCGTCGAATACCTCAATTCCCCCGCTTTGGGGTCCGCTGCCGTCGTGACCGGCACGATTTCGTAAATCGCAGTCACCGTGTGGCCAGCGCCAATGTCCCCGGCGTCCTTTTTGTCGTTGTCGAAGTCCTCGGTAGCCATCACCCGGTTTTCGTACCCGATCAGGCGATACTCTTTGACTTTGGCCGGGTTGAACTCGATTTGCAGCTTCACGTCCTTGGCGATGGTGAACAGCGTTCCGCCCATCTGCGTGACCAGGACCTTCTTGGCCTCAAGGATGCTGTCGATGTACGCATAGTTGCCGTTGCCCTTGTCTGCCAGCAGTTCCATCGTGTTGTCCTTGATGTTCCCGCGGCCAAAACCAAGCACGGTCAAGAAAATGCCGTCCTTGCGCTTCTCTTCAATCAGCTTCACCAGGTCGCCTTCGTTGCTCACCCCGACGTTGAAGTCCCCGTCCGTGGCCAGAATCACCCGATTGTTGCCGCCCTTGACCATATTGGCCTTCGCCAACGCATAGGCCTTCTGGATCCCGGCCGCACCCGCCGTGCTGCCGCCCGCCCGAAGCCCCTCTAACGCTTCCAGGATCTTCTGTTTCTGGTCGCCGGCCACCGAGTCCAACACCACCCCCGAAGCTCCGGCATACACCACGATGGAGACTTTGTCCTGCGGCCGAAGTTGTTCCACCAGCGCCGCAAATGCCTTTTGTAACAAGGGCAGTTTGTCCGGCGACCGCATGGATCCCGACACGTCCAGCAGGAAGACCAGATTGGCCGGAGGAAGGTTCTTCATATCCACAGTCTTTCCCTGCAACCCCACCAGCATCAGCCGATGTTCGGGGTTCCACGGGCACACCGCTACCTCGGTGTTCACCGAGAAAGGCTGCGTGTCGTTGGGCTGCGGATACTTGTATGTGAAGTAGTTGATCATCTCTTCGATTCGCACGGCATCAACCGGAGGAAGCATGTCGTCCATCAGGAACCGACGCATGTTGGCATATGAGGCCGTGTCCACATCCACCGAGAAGGTCGAGAGCGGGTCCTTCATGGGAGATTTGAAGTTGTTTTCGACTATGGCCTTGTACTGTTCTGTGTTAAAGTCATCGGGATTGGCCGGCTGGCGAATCCCGGACAGGGGGTCCACCACTCCGCGAACCCTGCGATCCATGCCCGGGCCCATCTTCCCCTTCTGGCGTCCAGCATAGCCCCCTCCGCCAAAACCCGTCGCTCCCACGGCGGCCTTGCCAAGCGCCATGTCGCCCTTGGCCATCAGCCCGTGACCGGACATATCGCGGGCAACGCCCAACGAATTCATAGCGGACGGCGAATTAAGATCTTTCAACGTGGGTTCGGCTTGGGCCGTGGTGCTCGGGGGCTGCCCCGGGTCGGTCTTCTTCCCGGGCTCGTTCTGGCCTTGGGTCGGCGCAGCGGGCTGCTCAGGCTTCACCTCGGTCTCCGTAACCGTTGGCTTCACCTCTTCCCGAGCCGGCCTGGGGTCCCCAGGTTTGGGCTCTACTTTGGCTTCGGGTTTGGGTTGGGTATCGGCTGGAGTATTGGGTTGGGCCGCCACCGGAGTCTTGGCCGGTTCGGCAGCCGGGGCCACTTCGGACGCCTTCGAGGCCTCGGCCGAGGCAGGCGGCGAAGCCTTCTGGGCCTCTTCCTTGCTGCAGCCCGCAAGGACCACTGCGCTGCACACGACACTTAACAGCATAGTTCGTAGGACGTTCATGGGTTTCCTCCTGAAAGGTTCGCTCTTTTCTGGCCTGCCTAGCCGGTTTAGCATAGGCCGGTGGGGAAGAAAAGACCGGCGAGAGACACCCGCCCTACGAATCGGTTCACAAAAAGATTTGGGATTCGCGCAGGCATTCCCTCGCCCTTGCACAACGGAATGAACACAGGTTAATGTGGCATCAGGATTGGGGGGATGTGATGGATTTGACCTGTTGTTTCGGCAGCAAAGGCAACGGTTCCTTCGAAGACGAAGTCGTGATCGCCACCACCGACGACCCATCGGAGGTCGTCACCTTGACGATGTGGCTGGAAAGCCAGGGCATTCCCTGTCGTTGGCGTACTCAGTTTCGGTCTCGGATTAGCGAATTGGTGGTGCCCGGGGCCCTGGCCGAAACGGCCTTGGAAGCGGTCACCCAGGCCCGAGAGACCAGCGCCGACCCCGACGAACTCGAGGCCGCTGCCATGCATGCCGAAATCCCCGAGGGCGAAGACCCCAACCGGTTCAAGTAGTCACGGCTATATCCCCAGCGCCGCCAACACCACTTTCATAACCAGAGCGACGACATACGCCAGCGCCAGCAACAACACCACCTGCAGCACCACGTACTTCCACGACCCTGACTCTCGATAGGTCGTCACCATCGAGGAAACACACGGGAACGTAAGCAACATAAAGAACAATATGGCCACGCCGGTGCTGCGAGGATACGTCTCGGACAAGACCTCGCCCAAGCGCCTGGGGTCCGCACCCGTCTCCATGGAAAAGACCACTCCCAGTTGCGCCACAAAAACCTCTTTGGCCGCAATGGCCCCCAAAGCCGCCGTCGCAATTCGCCAATCAAACCCCAAGGGCGAAAACACGGGCTCCAGCCCCCGGCCCAAGGCCCCCAAAACCGAATGCTGCAACTGGGCCGCCTCTACCTGCTGCTCTACCAAATCTTCCGAGGCCCCTTCGGGCAACTGTGCTACCGCACGAATCCGCTCCTGGCTGGGCAACTGCGGGAAATGCGCTGCCATCCACAAGCCCACCGAAAAAAGCAGAATCACGGTGCCCGCCTTGCGAAGGTACATCAGCGTGTTCAGCCACGCCGGCTGAAACAGCCGCCGAAGTGTGGGCAGCCTGTAGGGGGGCAACTCCATGACAAAGGCAGCGGCACGTTCCGGGAAGAGCACCCTGCGCAACAGCAGCGACACCAGAAATGCCAACAGAATCCCCACCCCGTACACCACAAACAACATCGTTCCCCGCCATGGAGGGGGAAAAAACGCCGGGATTAATAACATGAACACGGGCAGGCGCGCCCCGCACGGAATCAAGGGAATCGCCAGCAACGTCGCCAGCCGGTCGTGCCGATTGTCGATGGTGCGAGTCGCCATCATCGCCGGCACCGAACACCCAAGTCCAAGAATCATGGGCAGGAAACTGCGCCCGCGCAGCCCCAGCCGGTGCATCAGACCGTCCACCAGGAACATGGACCGCGCCATGTAGCCCGAGGTCTCCATCAAACTGATACAGAAATACAAAATGAAAATATTCGGGACGAATACAGTGACGCCGCCCACACCGCCCAAAATACCGTCCACAATCAATGAACGAGTCCAACTGGGCCACTCATGCGGCCACCAGAACGTCGCCGCTGCCGACAAATGGCCAAACAGCCACTCCAGGCCCGCCACAGGCCACTCCCCAACCCTAAACGTGAACCAGAACACCCCGTACATCACCAGAAAGAACAGCGGTATCCCCACCACAGGATGCAGCAGAATAGAGTCCAAACGGTCGCTCAACGCCACACGGGTTCGAAGATCCTGCAGGTCCACCGACTCTCGCACCAACCCGGCAGCATACGCATACCGAGCTTCTGCCACGGCCACCGACACTCCCCGGCCCGCTCCCGAAGCATACTCCGCCATCCCCTTCTCTAGTCGCCCCACCAGCCCCGGAATCGATGCTGTTAGCCGCTGACCCCATGAACGCTGCCCTTCCAACGTCCGCAGCAACAACGCCCGGGCCGGCCATTGGCCGATGATCTGGCTCAGGCCGCCTTGGCTCAGGCCGCTTTGGCCCAGGCCGCTTTGGCCCACACCGCCTTCCCCCGCAGACTTCGCCTCGACCTCCACAACCTCCAGAAGCCCTGCCAACAACTCCTCAATCTCCACAGGCAAGCGGATTGGCTTCGGGACCTTCGGGTTCCGAACCACTCCCGGAAGCACCGCCAGCAGCGACTCGGCCACATCGGCAGCCCCCGTCCCGCATTCGATGACCGGAAACCCCAACCGTTCTTCGATGGCCCCGGAGTGCAACACCAGATCTTTTCGCCCCACCGTCTCGCCACCCTTCAGCAGCGCCAGCATGGGCCGACCCAAGTCCATCAGGGTGGTGCAAAAAAAGATGTGGCGCTCCAGGTTCTGGCGCTCCATCAACACCACAATCAAGTCGGGCTGATTCTCCATGTTGGGGACACCCAGGGTCGCCTCGACGCCTGGACCCTTGCCGCGCAAGGTCGCCCAATGGTCAAACCGAACAGGCGCCGTCGCCGGACACTCTTCCAGCCCGGAAAAGGCCGTGTCCTCGATGCAAATGGCCGTGTGACGAGAAGATAGCTCCTTCAGGACAAGCTCGCTACCCGCCGAAGGTAACCCCGTCAGGACCACATGCACGGGATTCGGTTGGGGTGTCGTTGCTCCCGCCATCTCCATCGCCTCCAGCCCCTTCTTCGGGGCTCTGATACGGGGCCGACACCTTTGTCACATTCGCACCGCAACGTCAAGATCCCCTGCTCATCGAATCAGTTGACAAGCCCCCCAACCCGCCTCACCATCAGAGTGCTGATTGGAAGTCATATGACACATCTGTTTTGGGAGGGAGGCATGTACCGAATTCGCCTCGTGGTCCTCTTTGGGGTGCTGGTCACGGCACTGGTCTTTGGCGCTTGGGGCCTGAAACGCTCGGGTCAAGAGGAGCAATTGGAGACCGACGTCAAACCCGGCCTCCAAGTCAGCCTCGAAGGCTTCCAACTGCTCCACTCCCAACGAATGGAAGAGGCCGACCGATTCCTATCCGATCTGTCGGAAACCACCCTGCCCAAAGTGCTGGGGGTTCTGGCCCATCACCAGGATGACCTGCTGGCCCTGCAGAAGAAGGTCCGCAACGAACATGGCATCGCCGACTTCTCGCAACACGAACTGGTCGACAAACTGGTCCGCCGGGTCTATCGCGAAAACCCCAAGGTTTTTGCCTCGTTGACCCAGGAACTGGACCAGGTCCTGGACGGCGTACCCAACCGAAAAGAGTACATCCAGAAGCTGGGACTGATCTTTTCCAGTTGCAGCCTGCAAGAAGACCCCTGGGACATCTGCTTCTTCAAGTTCTTCTATACCGAATTTGTGGGGCGCGCCCTGCCTGATATGGAACTGGCCAGCAAGGACTTCCCCGAGCTATTTGTGATGATGGACCCCGACGGCAAGACCTCCCGGGTTCTTTACGAGAATTTCCCCCAATTCGCCCAGCGCTCCATCGACCCCGCCCTGGATCAAAGCACAAAAGATCAGTTGGAAGCCACGGCCCTGGAGCGTTTCGGGGACCACGTCCGCCCCGGCTTTAATCAGGCCACCCCGCTGCTGGACTTGCTCGCCCGAGGCGACAAGCGACAATCCAGCAGCTATCTGGTCGTGGGCGATGCCGTCTACGTCGTCGTCGGCCGCAGGCTGGGTTCCCTTGACTCCGGCGCCCCGTTGGCCCTGGCCGGATACCAGTTGGATACCGTCCGCGCCCAGCAGGATGCCGCCCGTATCGTCGGCGTACGCCCCAGCCTGAAACTCTGCCTGGCCGCAGTCCGGGACGAAACGGTCTCCGATGCCCTGTGTGACCGGGAACGGGCTCGCCAATCCAAAGGCCTCTCGTTCTTCTTCCGAGCCCCCTCCACCAGCACCTACCAACAATTGGGGTCCTCGTTGACCCCCCAACAGGCCGAACAAATCCACTCGTTGTGCCGCACCGAGTCCGAATCCTGCCCCGCCGTGGAGGGCGGGGTTCTGTCAGATGGAGACCTGCTGGGTGTGGTTGGCAGCGTACCCCTGGACCACATGCCCACGGGCTCGGCCTTGCGTGTCCTGGTCTCGTCCACCTATTCCGGGTCCCTTCGCCCTTACGAAACCGGCTTCATTCACCTTGTGGTGGTGGCCTTTGCCGCGTTGTTGATCGGCATCCTGATCCTCTATCTCTTGGCCCTGCATATGAACAAACCCTTCGAGGAGATGGACCGAGTCGCCAACACCGTGATCGGCGGCAATTTTGAGATCGAGTTCCCCTTCCAGTACCCAGACCCCCTGCCCAGGGCCATGGGCCAATCTCTGACCATCATGAAAGCGGTTCTGCTGGGGCAACCGCTGCCCGAAGACAGAGAACTGGAGTCCAGTTGGGGCGCCACCCTGGCGCTGCGAGGCATGGACGCTTTGTCCGAAGAGACCGACGAGGGCTTTGGCGGCAGTGAGGCCATGGAGGAAATTGACCCCTCCGCCGTGCCCGCCAGCCCCACGGAGTACTACCACCGGCTATTCAAAGAGTACATCGACGCTCGGCGTAAGTCCGGCGCATCCATCGATGGCATTACGTATGTCAAGTTTGTGGAAAAGGCTGCAAAAGTAGAAAAGAGCCTTAGGGAACGCACAGGCGCCAAACAGATTATCCTCAGAGTCGAGATCAAAGAGGGCCAGGTCGTCCTTATCCCCATGAAGGTAAAAGAATCGGTCTGACCTACGCCTGCTTCAGCTCCACCCACGTAATCCCATCGCCGCCCTCTTCCCGCTGGCCAGGTCGGAACGTGATGGGATACGAACACTCGTTCAGCAACTGCCTTACGGCCTGCTTCAGCTTCCCGGTTCCATGCCCGTGCACAATGGTCAGCGGTCCAGGATAGTTCACCACGGCCTGATCCAGATAGTCCCGAACCTGGTCCAACGCTTCGTCCACACTCATGCCACGCAGGTCAAGACGCCTGTCCACGGCACGAGCCGGCGCATCCACTCGAGTCTTGCGAGCCGGCTGCTCCTGGGGCTGGCCCGCTACCAACGGGGTCAACTCCGTCAAGGGTAGCCTCAAGCGCATCAGCCCCATGGCCAGATGCCCCACTCCCTCTTTCCGATCCAGCTTCACCAACTGTGCCTTGCGCCGGAACTTCTTGACCCAAACTTCGGCCCCCTCCTGGAACGAGCCAGCGACCTGGCCCATCAACAACTTCTCGGCCTCACGGTCCGCAATGGCATCCCGCTTCTGCTCCACCGAGTGCGCCAGTTGAGTCAGCACTTTGCGAGTCCCCTGCAAACTGGCCGGGTCGTTGGCGGCCTTGGTGGCGGCCTGCAACAACTTCCCCACCTCCGAAAGCGCCGACTCGATTTCTTTGCTGGCTTCCTCTACACGCTTGCGAACCACCCGCTCGGATTGTTTGGCCAACGTATCCAACGCCAAAGCCCGCCGCCGCCGCATCTGCTCCGCTTCGGCCAATTTCTCTCGAAGCTGCTCCTCTAGCTGCCCCAACGCCTCTTCCTGATGGCGCAGTTTGGCCAGCGCATCTTCTAAGTGCCCCGCAGACTCGCCCTTCATCAGCGCTTCCGCCTGCTTCAAAATCGCCTCGGGAGTCCCCGCCCGGCGCGCAATATCCAACGTCCTGGAGGACCCCGGAGACCCCGTCTGCATCCGATAGGTCTGGACCATTC
>CAYTWV010000002.1:9345-16144 GCA_964442235.1 uncultured Myxococcales bacterium
CCGAGGATCCACTAACGCCACGGCCTTCAGCTTCTCGTAGTGCGTGGCCACGATGCCCAAACACCCCGATTCCGCCAACGCCAGCAGATACGCCGTGCCCAGCGCAGCTCCCTGCTCCGGCTCGGTCCCCACCGTAATCTCGTCCACCAGGACCATATGGCCGCTGCGGGCGTCCTTCACCACACGGTTCAACTCCTGCAAGTGACCCGTAAACGTGCTGAGCCGATTCTCCACATCCTCCAAATCCCCTGGCAACGCATGCAGCCCTTCCAACAAAGGAACCACACTGTCCGCACTGGCCGGAGGCAGCAGGCCCGCCCGCACCATCAACACACACTGCCCCGCCATGCTTAACAACACCGACTTGCCCCCGGCGTTTGGTCCCGACAACACCAGCAACCGATGGGACCTGCCCAAAGTCAGATCGTTGGCTACCACATCCTGGTGCTGAAGCGTCAACACCGGGCTGCGAGCCTGAACAAGCTGCATCACGGACTCCGTGGTCACTCGCACCGGGGACCCATTCATGGCCACGGCCAGCAACGCCTTGGCCGTCAAAAAGTCCAACTCGCCAACCGCTCCCATCGAGCGAACCACCTCTGACGCCTCGTTTCCAACCAGAGTCGACAGCTCTTTCAACAGCCGCTGCTCCTCTCGGTGCACCGCCTCTTGGGCCCACTTCAACCCGTTGTTGATGGGAATCAGAAAATCGGGCTCCACAAACACCGTCGCCCCAGAGTTGCTGACGTCATGCACAATGCCCGACACAAAGGATCGCCGCTCCGAACGCACCGGAACCACATAGCGGTCCTCCCGCTGAGTATAAAACTGCTCTTGAAGCACATCCTGGGCCGATGGCTCGTGAAGATAGTCCTCAAGTCTCTGACGAATGGACTGGTGCAGGCTGAAGGCCTTCTGGCGCAACCCGTACAACTCGGGGCTTGCGTCATCCCGGATTCGCCCCTCCTTGTCCACCACACTCATGATCTGTGATGCCGCCAGCTTGAAGTCCCGAACCCGGGCAGAAAGGGCCTCTAACCGAGACGACCGAGGAGACTGCCTGCGCAGAAATCCCGCCACCCGCGTGATGCCATACAGACACTCCGCCACCTGGACCAGCTCCGAAGGAAGCAGAATCCCCTCTTTTGCCGCCCGCTCCAGATAGGCCCCAATCTCGTCAATGCCGCCCAAATCCGGCGATTCGTGCAGGTCGATGATCGTGCGAAGCTCAGAAACCGCCCGCAACTCCTCCACCACTTCGGCCTCTTCCTTCAGAAACCCCCACGCCGCCACCTTCTGGCGCCCCATGGGCGTGGCCGTCAGACTCCCCACCGCATCCACAATCCGCTGCCACTTCAAATACTCTAATGTTTTTGATGATAATTTCATTATGGTTTCTTTATGGAATTGATATTGATATGTTCTTAAGGGGTTCCGTGATCCCCAACTCTTTGAGAGACTCGGTCAACGGCACAATCAACAGCCGATCCCTGGGAAAAAACTCCGGTGACGGGGCCGGCATCTCCCGTACCACGGCCACCAGCACCCGCCCCCGACGGGCCACCAGAACATGGCGAAACGACAGCGCCAACGTGGCGGGCACAGCCCCTTCCGACGCCGTCAAAACTTCGGTGGCGGGCAAAAGGACCTCTTTTTGACCCGGCATGGAAAGGCGCAGCACCGGGCCACCCTTCTCGTACGCCAAGGCCAGAACCAACCTGGTCTCGCCCGATTCCAAGACCAGCGTCCTGACCCCGGGCGGCGTGTTGGACCAGACCCCCAACGGTGCCGAATACCCCGACTTGAAGTACTCTTTCTCCAGTTTCCGACGCTCCCGGTCCCTGGAAGCCAGATAGACCTCGAACTGGCCCGTCGCCAGACTCGCCTTGCGCTCTGATTCCGCCAGCGTCACCGACTTCACCACGACCCGCTTCTTGGTATCCAGTTCAACCACTTGAAAGGTGTCGAACCCCTTGGACAAATCGGGAGTCTGCCTGAGCACAACCAACCGGCCTTTGGCGGGTGCCTCCAGCCAGATATCTAAGAAATCTGCCGATGCCTGCGCAGGGACACCAAGCCACACCATCCAAAGCAGTGTCGCAAATCCAAGACTACGGCTCAACTTCTGCCACAACAGTACGAATCGACCCCGGTTGCCGCCGTGTTTTGTGGGGTGACTTGGTGTGTCTGTGCCACGACCGTGAGGGAGTGGGCGCGCTGACTGATGCCATGCGGGTAGGCGAAGCCTTTGGGTGACTGCACTGCTTTGTTTTGAGCACTTGCCATAACAGGTTCGGTTCCCAACGGACCTCATGAGTTCTCCCCTTCAAGGCCATGGGCCAAGGCTCGTATCGGCGCATCCAACCTGCGAAGACCTTCTTCCAAATCGCCCTGGGTCAATCCCATCCAACTGATTCGCAACGTGCCGGGAGCCTCAAACAGCGTCCCGGGCACCGTCAAGACCCCGAAATCGTCGTGCAGCCTTTCGGCCAACGCCACATCATTCACCCCCGCAGGCAACTGCAACGCCCCAAATCCCGGCCCCTGAGGTGGTACCCAGCCGATTCCCGGCAACGACCCGGCCCAGGCAGAAACCGTTGGCAAACAGGCCGATGCCTCGGCCCTGGCCAAAGCCACACGCCGGCCGATGTCACGCAAGACCGGAAGCCCCCAAGCACAACCGGGCTGAGTTCCCATACCAAAATTCAACAATCCCGAACGCAGAACCTGCGCCATCCCCGGCGGGGCCACAAGCCACCCCACCCGCGCCCAATACAGACCACACAGCTTGGACAGACTGGAAACCACCACAATGCTGGGATGCCGTCCAAACCAGGTGGGGCGAGTCGAAAAGTCCCGATAAACCTCGTTAATCAGCAAAACCCCGCCCGCACGCCCCACGTGTTCGGCCAGTTCTAAGACCTGTTCCTCGGGAGCAAACACCCCGCCCGGGTTATTGGGCTCGGTCAAAATCACCATGCCCGCACCCGAAGCCAGCCCCGACCGCAACAGGCCCATGGGCAAAGCCCACCCCTCTTGAGAACGCCGCTGGAATCGGCTGACCGGAGCCAGTCGCTGAGATTGCCGAACCATGGGCTCATAATGCGGAGCCTCAATCCAGACCGCCCGCCCAGGCTCGACCAACGACAGCAACGCCAGCAGCGTCCCGCCCGTACCCCCCGGGACCGCGACCACCTGCTCGGCACCTACCCCCTGCCAATCGGCAACGGCCTGCTCGAATCGGTGCGCCACATCCCAGGGATTGCCCAGTTCCGATACAAGTGAAGCCGGATCCAGGGCCGCCATGCCGCTGGCATGCATTGGAATAGAACCGTCCCGCCGCCTCATCCGGGGCAAGTACCAGCTCAAATAGTCGGTTCGTTCAAAAATCATGGGCGCATTATAGGCTTGGGCGCCTCTCCGATTCAATTCCCCTTTTCGTGGACCCCCTGCATCCTATTCTTGGCTTCTGCTGTTGAAATGGACCGGCCACCACCGTACTATGCCCCCATGCAATCGTGGAGATGCGACATGCGAACACCCCTCGTCCTGCTTTGGGTCTCTTTTGCGCTTGGCGCGTGTGGCGACCGTGAGGACCGCTTTGAAGCCGGCTCCGAGCCCAAAGGGCCCTATGCCGCCGGCAACATTCTAGTCTATCTGGACGCCCCCCAAGAGCGCATGCTGTTTGTGGATGCCTTCACCGACCCGGCCCAGCCCAGCGCCACGTCCATGGACCTGCCTGCCGGCGCCCGCTACGTCATGAGCCTTCCCGACCGCAAGGCCATCGTCATCCAAAATCCCGACGGCGGTATCACCGTGCACTATCCCGAAGAGGGCGTAAAACACGACTATGCCCTCACGGCCCCCTTCAATAAGTTCGCGTACGCTCCCGAACAGGCCCTGCTGGCCTGCTACTTCGGTGGCAGCGTCCAGTTGACCGGCGGCCAGTTGGTCAACAAAGGTCAAGTCGCCTTTGTGGACCTCTCCAAACCCGGCTCCGTCGTCGAACAAGTCCTGCCTACCTATGGCGGCGAACCCCTGGGCATCGACATCGCCCCAACAACGGGCGCAAAGAGCCTGGCCGTCGTTCGCTGGGTCTCGTTCCTGTCGCTGGTGGACGCCCGTGACCCGGCTTTTGTCCCCATCGCCATCCCGACCAAAGCGCCGGACAGCGAAACCGACATGTACCCCGGCCCCATCCAATTCCAGGCCACCGCAAGCCAGCTTCGAGCCTGGTTCCTGGACAGTGCCCAGGGCGACGTCTACCAGTTGTCCATCGACCTGGCCAAACTGGGACCCGGTGGCGAAGGCGTAGGCATCAACATCTTCCCCACAACCCAGGGAGCGACCAGTTTCTCACCCTTCACCACCGGTGACGGGAAAACCGCCCTGCTGGTCATCAGCCCCTATCGGGCCGCCGTGTCGGTGGTCTATCCCGACACCTCCAAAGTCGACATCTTTGATCTTGAGATTCAGCCCAGCATGGTTCAGGTCTTCCCCAACGGCGCTCAGGGCAACTGGGCACTGCTCTCCGACCCCTCCCACTGGACCGAAGCCTACTATGTGGCCCAACTGGGCAAACTGACCGAACTGAAGAGCAAATCGTTCAAGAAGTACGCCCTGCCGGCCCCCGCCTCCACTCTTTTGCCCCTGGACGGTGGCACTCGTTTCCTGGCCCTTCACCCCAAAGGCATGGCAGGCGTCCTGTCGGTCGTCACCACCATGGATGGCTCGGCCGTCACCCTGGGAAGCATGCTGGAAACCTTGCAAGACTGGGTCTATTTCGAAGAGCAGGGCCTCTTTTTTGCCCTTCTGCAGCAAACCACCGGAGCCAAGTCGCTGCTGCGAATCGACACGGCCACCATGCTGCAACGCTCCCTGGCACTGGACGGTCTGTCGGTCAACGCCATCGTCGACTCCCAGTCGCCTCTGTGGCTGCTGCTGACCAGCAGCGCCAATTCCGACTTGTTGATGGTCCCCGGAGACTTCGAAAGCCTGGATGACACCTGGCTTGTGACGGCTCCCGAATGGCTTGGCCTGGCTGAGTAGGAGGCGACCATGAAACATACCCTCTGGCTTCTTGTTGCCCTCTTTGTTGCCTCGCCCGCCCTGGCCGATGAGGCACCCGAACCCATCACCGAAACCGAAGACGCCAACCCCTGGGAAATCAACCTCTCGGTGGCGCCGCTGAACCAGCACATCGGCGACCCCTCGTTTGACCTGGTTTCCGGTAACGACTGGCTCTCCTCCGTGGTCCTTACCCTGGAATTCGAGCTCATCGATGACTTGTTCATTGCGCCGGCATACTTTTATGGCTCGTCGACCGCCCAGTTGCACAAACGGGACGACGCCAAACTGGCCATCGAAGGATGGGAGCTGAAAGTGCGCAAAGGTTTCCAGGTGCTCTCCTGGCTGCGCCCCTACGCCCTGGTCGCCGGAACCTACAACTGGTACAGCCTGGACATCACCCGCAGTTACGGCTCCAAACTGACGCAGGAGGATGGCTTCCTGGCCGGTCGCCTGGGCGGCCGTGGCGGGCTGGGAGCCGAGTTCATGATTCCCCGATCAGTCATGGCTTCCACCGGCATCGGCGAATGGCTGGGCGACTTCACCCTGGGCCTTGGGTTTGAAGCCGGCTACAGCTACCGCCCCACGTTCAATCTGGACGGGCTGTCGCCCAGCGCTCCCTACGGAGCTGCCGAAAACGTCCCCACATCCAATCTGGACGTCGGGGACATGGACCTTTCCGGTTGGTATTGGAGCCTCGATTTCCGGTTCCTCTTCTAGGGACGCTGGAGGGTGAACATGAAAAGACTATCCAAATCCATACTTCTAGTACTGCTGCCTCTACTGGTTTCCTGCGGAGCGGACATGGCCTCCACCGCTGGCGAATGGGACGACCCCGGATACGGGAAGTCGGATTCGACCAGCCCGTCCCCAGACTACGCCTCGATGGCAGACTTGCCCCCCGAACAGGAACTGGACCTGGGCCTCAAAGCGCCCCAGGCAAGCCTGAACTATGTCTACGTCGCTGCCACGGCCCGAGACAGCGTCGTCCGCATCGACGCCCAAACGCTGGACATCCGAATCGTCCCCGTGGGCGGCCGCCCCACCACCGTCGCGACCCTGCCCGACACCGATGCTGCCGTCGTCATCAACAGCGGCACTCGTGACCTCTCGGTCATTCGCTCCAGCCCCGAAAAGGACGACGTGACCACGCTGGACATCCTGCCCTACGCCAACACCATCTCGGTCTCCCCCGATGGCCGCTTCGCTCTGGTCTACTACTCTGAAAGGATGGCCGAAGTGGGCGACCCGGTGGGTGACTTCCAGACGCTGGCCGTGATTACCCTGGAAGAGGGCAAAGAGAAGGCCTACTTGATCTCCACGGGCTTCCACGTGACCGATATCTTCTTCCACAACGCCCAGGATCTGGCCTATCTGGTGACCGACGATGGCGTCGGCCTGCTGGACCTCGGCAACTTGAAAGAGGGCCTGATTACCCCCCTGGTCTCGATCAGCGCCGACATTTCCGAAGACCCCAAATACCGAGAAGTCTTGATTACGCCCGACGGCACCTACGCCATCGTGCGTTACTCGCTGGATCCCTTCTTGCGGGTGGTCGAACTGGAAACCGGCGACATGACCAGCCTGGAACTGGACGCCGGCGCCACCGACGTAGACCTGGTCCCGGGCTCCAATCAGGTCCTGCTGATGCTGCGCTCGGCGAACCTGGCTGTCCTGGTTTCCCTCTCTAAACTGTTCACCGACCCCGATAACGCCTCGCTGAAAGTGGCCC
>CAYTWV010000002.1:16154-20783 GCA_964442235.1 uncultured Myxococcales bacterium
TTTCATGGCCGGCACTGCCCAAGTCAGTCCCGACGGGAAGTGGGCCGTGTTGTACACCACGGTAGTCGCCGAAACACCCGCCGACGTGGTGCGCTCGGTGGGTGTGCTGGATCTGGACCAGAATCCGCCGGTTTACAGGGAATTGCCCGTCCAGAAGCCCATTGTGGCAGCGGCGATTTCCCCACGCTCTCGGAGTGCCCTGCTGTTCCACTCTGCCGAAGCAGACCTGCTTCCCAACAATCCCACCTCCGTGGAACAAACCTTGGCCAAAGCCGAAGGGGTCACCGTTCTGGACCTGGACACGGGATACCGCAAGTTCGTCCAGACTCAGCACCGCTGGTTCCAATTCCTGTTTGTCAGTACCTCTACCCAGGACCAGCAGGTCTTCTTGCTGACTCCGGACAAGAACGACGTGGACCACCAGATGGTCGCCCTCTCTCTGGGCACCTACCTGACCCAGATCATTCACCTCATTTCCAACCCCTCGTCGATGGTCTATGTGCCAAGTTCCAACAAGGTAGCCGTTTCCCAGGACCACCCCAGCGGACGAATCTCTTTCGTCGACGGCAAAGACGGCACGGTCTACTCGGTCACCGGCTACGAAATCGCTGGATTTATCCACTAGCCTTCGCCATATACTTCCGGTCATGAATCGAGGCTTCCCACTGCTGCTTCTGCTCTTCCTGGTCGGCCCGGGCTGCGGCCCAACCAGTGTCTCTGGCCACCAGATTCTGGTCTCGCCAGAGACTCAGGACTTTGCGGGAATCATGAACGAACTGGCCCAGTCAGGCTACGAGTGGGCCTGGGTCAAAGAGGGCGAGACGGCATGGGTGCGCTGGGAAGGCGCCATGAGCAAGGTCTTCTTGCGTCACTACCCCCAACTGCAAGCCATTTCCGTGATGCGAATCCTTCCCAAACGCAAAAAGAGCCGGGTCACGTCGAACTTTATGATTCGATTGAACTACCTGAACGCCACAGGTTTCCTGAAGGGGTACCTGGACCAGGAGTCGGACCTGTGGCTTCAAGCCTTCTATCCCGCCGAGACCCTGCTGGACCTCACGGACTTTCAGGCGTTCCTGAAACGATTTGATGAACAAACCGTGGCCGTCGCCAGAGAGTTTTCCGACTATCTCCAAGTGGGCGACTGAACGTGGCCACGTTCGAACTATATCCCGGTCCGTAAAGGAGTTACCATGGGCAAACAGGCGTGGATTGTGGCGGCAGCGGGCTGGAGTGCTGCGTTGTGGCTGGCTTACTGCGGCACTGACGGCGGCTTTTCAAAACAGGATCTGGACCTGCTTCCTGAAGCCACCGCCTCGGATATCACGGCGCCACAGGGTCTTCATCCCGGAACCCTGTGGGTGGTGGATTCCGCCGGCAGCCCCGTGGGAGTGCTCTACTCCAGGCGCCACCCCATGCTGGAAGAGAACGAGACCTATGACGCCGTTTCGGTCTACAACCCCCAAAAGGACCTCTTCTTCAGCGTCCGCATGAGCACCGGCGAGGTGCTTCGCCCGGGCAAAGTCTTCTTCAACGGCTCCTCCTGCGCCGGAGCTGCGGGCATTCGGGCCAACTGCGTCGAGTGTGTCTCGGGCTTCGGCCTGGCATTCCGGTCGGGCAATCAGTGGTATCGGGTCGCCGACGCCTCGCCCCGAGTCGAATTTACCTACACGACCTATCTTCCCGAAGCCCTCGGCGAGCCTTGTGTCTCCCACGGCAGCTCACAAACCTATGTTTATCCGGCCATAGCACTGGCTTCCGACCAGTCTCCCGGCCCCTGGATGGCCCCGTTCCAGTTCCGATGGGTACCGTGAATTTGACCCGGGGCTCGCACCCTCTTAGAATCGCCACGTTCTTTTTGTGAATTGGGGGCCCCATGGGTCAGATGGTCGTCTTCTCCAATGTGACCAAACGCTACCAAGGTGGGATCACTGCCTTGGACACGGTCTCCATGGAGGTTCAGGAAGGGGACTTCCTGTTTATCACGGGCCCTTCGGGCGCAGGCAAAACGACGCTCATTCGCATGCTTCTGGCCATGGAGCGCCCAACCGAAGGCAGCATCCTGGTCGCTCGAAGAAATATCGCCGCATTGACCGACGGGGCCATCCCCTACCTTCGCCGAAATATCGGCGTGGTCTTCCAAGACTTCCGACTGATCGAAACCCGCACGGTGTTCGAAAATGTAGCCATTACACTCGAAGTCCTGGGAATTCACCCCCGCGACACCCGCGCCCGGGTCATGCAGGTGCTTGAGGCCCTGGAGTTGGGCCATCTGGCTCGCTCCTACCCCCCCATGCTCTCCGGGGGCGAGCAACAGCGTGTGGCCATCGCCCGCGCCGTCGTGAACGACCCCCCACTGCTTATTGCCGACGAACCCACGGGAAACCTGGACCCGGCCCTAAGCGTCGAAGTCATGGACCTGCTCATGGAGTCTCACCGCAAAGGCGCTACCGTCATGGTCGCCACTCACGACAAAGCACTGATGAACCGTTATCGCGCCCGCTGCATCCAGCTTTACAAGGGCCGCAAAGTCGGAGAAGTCCTGACGGGAGAACCAGGGGGAAACGATGATTAGGCGGGGAATCTACTTTCTTAAAGAAGCCCTGACCAATCTGGTGCGACACCCTCTGCACAGCGTTGTGGGGGTGATGACACTCTCGGTCTCCCTGATTCTGGTGGGATTCTTGGGGCTCTTCCTGTGGCGGGCCGACGAACTGGTCGATCGCCTCTCGGGCGGTGTCCAGCTTACCGTCTTCCTTCAGCAGGACGTCACGCAAGAGTCCTCGTCGGAACTGGTTGAGGCCATCGGGAAATGGTCCGAAGTGCGCCATGTCACCTACCATTCGGCCCAGGAAGACAAAGAGCGAAACAGGGCGATCCTGCCTCGAGAGCTGGTAGAAGAACTGGAAGATGAGGTCATTCCCTCTCAACCTTACATTGAGGTCGAACTGGCCGTCTCCGAGCTGCGAGAGACTCGGGTCGATGAGATGGTCGCCTGGTTCGATACCCTGCCCCAAGTAGAGGGGGTCGACGATGTGCTCTTCGGGGCCGAAAAGATCTCAGTGGCCTTCTCGCTGATTCAGGGAGCTCGAAACCTGGGAGTCTTTGTGGGTGTGGTCATTGTTCTGGCCGGGCTCTTTTTTGTCATCACGACCACCCGGCTGATTGTGGAAAGCCGCAAACGGGAAATCGAGATTCTGCTGCTTGTGGGCGCTACCAAAAACTTCATCCGTATCCCGCACTTCGTGGAGGGGCTGATTCAAGGCAGCATGGCGGGGGGGCTGGCCTTTCTTGTGGTCTTTGTGCTGCAAAGCCGGCTCATGGCGGGTCTTCGGGCCGACGCCGGGCTGGACGTCCCCGTGCAACTGCTCCCCACCACTTTGGTCGTCTGGTTTGTGGTCGGCGGGATCGGCCTGGGATTGCTGGGCAGCCTGCTGGGCGTCTCAAGGTACATGCGGTTGACACGATGAGAGAGGGTCGCTTAACGCCTGCTGCCTGGCAAGCCGGACTGGCGGTAGTCCTGCTCATGGCAACGGCAGTGACCGCTGCCTCGGTCCTTTGGGCCCAGACCCCACCTCCCTCGGATGTGCGCGGCAGCATGCTCATCGACATGATCGATACCTTGGAGCGAGATCTGGACGAATTAAGCCAGAAACGCCGAGAGGTGGCCCGAATCAAAGAGCAACTGGAGAAACGCATTCAGTGGGTCGACAGGAAGGTCGCCAAACTGGACACTCGCGTCTCGATCGTCCGAAAGCAGATCTCCACCATCGTGCGCAGTCTGGTGCACATGAAAGAGCCCGATGACCTGCTGCTTTTCTTCTCTACCGGGCGCTATCACGACCTGTTCGTATACCGCCGGCTGGTGCGCAGCATCGGCGTCACGCTCATGCAACGACTGCAAACCACGGTACGAGAGAGCGGCACGGACCGGCACCGCCTTCAGGCCCTGCAAGCCGAGATGGAAACCCTGAACAAACAGGACACAGGCATCCAGGCCGAACTGTACGAGATCGAAGGTCTGATTGCTTCCAAGAAGACCGAACTCTCCGATCGCCAAGCCAAGATCGCTGCCGTAGAAACGCTGTTCATGACCCAGGCGTCGCGCACCCCCTCGGTGGCTCCGCCCGTCATTCCCGTGCCTCTGGAAGCCGGAAATGGCGCCTTCGCCGACGCCAAAAGCAAACGATCTCTGCAAATCCCCATCAGTCCCGGCCGCGTGATCAAGGCCTTCGATCGGCCTGCGGTGGCCCCTTATGGAAACCTGAAGATGGACCGTGGGTGGGTTCTGGTACCCCTGGTCAAAGAGACCAAAAAGAGGACCCCACCCCCCGAATCCGCCTACGTCAGAGCCCCCGCCATTGGCCGGGCCGTGTTCTTCGGGGACGTGCCTGGATTCGGGCTTACGCTGGTCCTGGAACACCAGAAGAAATACCACACCGTTTACTCCAATCTGCACCGCATCCTGGTCAAGAAGGGCGAAGTCGTCAAAGAGGGTCAAGCTATCGCCGCCATTCGCAGCGCCGATCCGGGAAAGACCTTCCCCTACCTCTATTTCGAGTTGCGTGAAGATCGGTTGCCCGTAGAACCCAGAGAGTGGTTCCGGCTTCGGGCACTGGCTACATCCGA
>CAYTWV010000002.1:20793-26026 GCA_964442235.1 uncultured Myxococcales bacterium
GGGATTCGCATGGGCAGGCTACGCCACTCACAGCGCAAAGCTGGTGCATACCCGTTGCCAACAATCCGCACTTGGTCTACTCTCTCCCCGCAGGTTTTTTGGGAACCTTGCGCGGAAGCTGCTGTCAGCGGTCGGTCTCTGTGCCAGCCGGCGCGGGGCAACAGCAAACTAGGGGGCGCTCATGAAGGTCAAATGCAGCAAATGTAAGCATGTGATTTCCGTCAGCGACGAGAAACTGGAAGGGAAAGAGGGCAAAATCAAGTTGCGTTGCCCTGCATGCAAGACCCCCTTGGCCGTCCGCCTGCCAGCAAAGGGCGCCCCGCAAGGGGAAGGCGAGGCCGTCTGGTACTACTCGCTCGATGGCAACCAGGAAGGCCCTGTGGCCCCCTCCATCATGAAAAGCCTCATCGCCGATGGCAAAGTCCACGGCGGCACCGATGTTTGGCGCCCCGGCCTGGACGCCTGGGTCAAAGCCTCCGAACTGCCCGAACTTTGGGAAGGCACGGGCAAAACCTCTGCCGTCGAAGCGGCCGTGGCCGGTGCCAACGAAGTTTTCACCGAACGGACCATGGAGATCGAAGCGGCTCACCTCGAAGACCTGCCTCGACCCGAAGTGACCGCCGAATTGGCCAGCTCCGATCCCAATAACTACGCCTTCTCGGCAAGCCAGAATCCCGTGCCCGAAGAAGAGCAGGATTCCGCAAAGGCAGCCCTGGAACGCTCCAAGGCCTACCTGGACCAGGCAGCATCTGCTCCGGCCCCGGCGCCGGCTCCGGCTCCGGCTCCCGCCCCGGTAAAAGCCCCCGATGACGAAGACGACCTCTTTGGCAGCTTCGGGGCGGGCCCTGAAGCCCAGGACGATGACGACGGTGGCGCCGGTGCCGCAAGCCTGGCTCACACACGTCGAGAAACCTCCGTCCTCTTCTCCCTGGACGACATGAAGGGCGGCAAAAAGGCCAAAAAGGCCAAACAGGCTGCCGCTTCCCACGACGACTCCGGTCTCATCGACATCCGCAAGATGGCCGTGGATCGGCGCGATGACGACATCTTTGCCTCGTTTGGCGGTCCATCGGCCCAAGCCGAAGAACCCTCGGTCGTCGCCGGCGGTGGAAACAACTCCATGGCCACAGCGGCGCTCAGCGTTCCCATCTTGAAGCGCAAAAAGAAGTGGCCCTTTGTGGTCGCAGCCGTGGCAGTGGGCTTGGTTGTGGTCCTGGGCGGCGGTGGATTCTATGTGGCATTTAATACCTACTTCGGCCCCGGCTCGCCCAAGTGGCTCGAAGACCAGCTCCGCACCGCACACACCAACGCCCTGAACGAAGCGACAACCCTCTCCAAAAAGGCTTCCGAAGACCTGGCGGCCCAGAAAGACGCCAAGCTCAAGGAAGTGGAAGGCAAAATCGAAAGCCTTCGAGATGACCACGAAAAGCGGTACGCCCAGTTGGACAACGAGGCAACCGTCGCTCGCAAGGAAGTCATCGCCAAATTTGAAGAAGAAATGGGCGCCCTGACCAAACAGAAGGCCGAACTCCAGGAGAAACTGGTGGCCATGGCCGGTGAGAAGAAGGTCGTTGTGGTCCAACCGCCCCAACCCGCCGAGGTCAAAAACCCCGACGGCCAGGTGCCGACCAATCCCCCCGAAGTGAAGACCCCCGAAGACGACCCCGGCAAAAAAGCCAACCCGAACACAAACAAGAACAACACCACGAACAAGAATAACACTACTAACAAGAACAATACGCCCACAAATCCCACGGTCAACGGCGGAACCCAGAACGTCACGCAGCCCAATAACCCCGTTGTGAACAACGGCGGGACCAATCCCCAAGATCCCAAGAACACTGAAGCTGCTGACATCCTCGGCAAGTTGGATGGGACCAAGGAAGGCAACGGCGGCGACGCCGGTACCACCAAGAAGGCCCTGACCACCACCGACGTCACCAAGGCCGTCTCTGATGCCCGTCCCGGCATGAAGGGGTGCTTCTCCCAGTACGCGGGCGAATTGGAGGGTGCCACCATCCGAGCCCGTTTGACCATCGCCCCCAACGGTGAGGTCACCGGCGTCGTCATCGCATCGGCGGAGTATGCGGGAACGGCCCTTGGCAATTGTGTCCGAGACCAGATGAACAAGATGAAGTTCCCGGCTTTCAGCGGCAATCCCGTAACGAAGACGATCTCCGTCCGACTTCCGTAACGTTTCGGCCAGCGGCCTTTCCGCAGACTTCCCCGTCGCACGGAACCGCTGGCTTGCTCCAATTCTGCAGAGGCTGCATGGAATCCATTCCGTTCGTGAAATACCAGGGCGCAGGCAACGACTTCGTGCTGCTGGATGAGCGCCGGTGTCCCGTCACCATGAACGCGCCGTTGGCGGCCTGGATCTGTGACCGCCACTTCGGCGTCGGCGCCGATGGTGTATTGATGATTCGCTGGCAGCAAGACCAGCCCCGCATGGAAATCTGGAATAGCGACGGTTCCCGTGCCGAGATGTGCGGCAACGGCATTCGCTGTTTCGCCCGGGAACTGGTCGAGCGCCAAGGCTTCCACTCTCCCCTCCAGGTCCATACCGACGCCGGAACCAAGACCTGCTCGGTGCGCTGCGTAGACGGAGTCTGGAGTGTTGCCGTGGCCATGGGTGGAATCTTTGCCGAAGACGGCCTATCCTTCCTCTCCATGGGCATCCACCCCGAAAACCTGGAAGTCGCCGGGCGCCTGCTGCCCATCTACCCCGCCTCGACGGGAAACCCACACACCGTGTTGTTTGGCCGTTTCTCCAAGGCGGAAATGGAAAAACTGGGCCCCGCTCTGACCACCCACGCCCGGTTCCCAGCTCAGACTAATGTAGAGTTTGTCACGGTGGTTCGTCGCAACGAACTCGTGCTGACCGTTCACGAAAGGGGGGCAGGATTCACCCTGGCTTGCGGAACCGGTTCCGTCGCCACCGCCGCCGTGGCAGTGGCGACTGGCGCCTGTGACTCAGGGCAGCCCATCCTTGTGCACCTTCCCGGTGGCGACTTGCGTATCACCGTGGAAAGCGACTTCTCGGCGTCGGTCATGGAGGGGCCGGCTGAGAGGGTATTTGAAGGCGTCTTGCCCCTCCCGGAGCGATTCCACCCATGAAACGGCCGCGCAGCATACTTCGCCAACCGTTCTATACGTTTGAGAAATTCGACAAACCCATGCGTGACTACTGGGGCAAACGCATCACGCGCCCCATCTCCATCCATCGACTGAAAACCTCCATCGAGACGATTCAGTATGGGCAGGGCGAGATCAGTCCCTTCCTCAAAGACCTCGAGACCCTCTTCGGAACCGGAAATAAGCCTCTGAAGAAGGTGCGCATCGAACTGTTCCAGGAAGGCGCCTATCAATGGGTCTTTCTGGTCAGCGGCAGTTGGGCCCGCTCGGTCAGTCGAACCGTCGTGCTCCTCCTGGCCAAAGATGGGCAGAAACTCTCCAGCGTCGCTCAAAGCGAATGGAGCATGCTGCAAGTCCTGCACCAGAGAAACCCCAAACAGGTCGCTGCCACCATCCTCTCCACTCAGATCCCCGTTCAAACCGAACAGGGAAAAGAACTCCTTTTCGGGTACTACACCGAACTGATCCCCGACTTCACAGAACTGGGCATCGATTCGGAACACCGCTTTTATCTGGTGGGCATTCAGAAGGTCGAGCGCTTGACCATCCGTTCTTCGGACCTCATGCGCGCCCGAATCCTGGAACTGCTGACCTCGCTTTATGAACCCGAAACCGGCTCCGCCCTGGTGGATGTCGAAGTCAACTCCGGCGACTTCCTGGGACGCATTCGAGAAGGCTCTATCGAGGTCCGGCTCATCGCCGTTCGACGCCTGCGCACAGGCATGGCCCCCGCTGGCCTGCTGCGTGCACTTCTGCGCCCCATGGGCCAACACGCCGAAACCGACGTCTTCCTCTATCCCGATACCCCTCGCAAAATCCTCGAGTCCCTCCTTCACGGACTGCGGAAGGCTTACAAAGGCGACAAGATGGCCGCCTTGATGGCCCTGCGCAAGGGCCTCAAGAAGAACACCACCGCCGGTGCCGAGATCCCCAGAGAGGGCCTCACCTGGAAACTGCTCCTCGATACCCTGGACAAAATCGAGCCACCCGCCTAGTTCCCCGATCGTCGCTCACTGCACGAAACAACGTCCTCTAGCTGTGAATAGTTTCACAATCCAATAGCTAAAACCATTCTGACGTCGCGTTTTCCACTTGACTTCGCCCCGCAGATATTGGAGAAGCCGTAGTCTGGCCGCAATGTACGGCCCATCGGGGGCGAAAAAAAAAAACTTGGGGGGATTCCATGTTGCATGAGCCCGCGTCCCAATCGGGACACGACCCGGCATCCGCGTATAAAGCGCGTTTGGGTGCCTGGATGTTTCTTGTGTATGCACTTGTGTACGCAGCTTTCGTAGTCATCAACCTCGTCTGGCCTCAGTGGATGGCAGCCATTGGCCTGGGCGGAATGAACCTCGCAGTCGTTTACGGCTTCGGGCTTATCATTCTTGCTCTCATACTGGCAGTCATTTACAACCAAATGTGTCTCGTTGAAGAGCGCAGGCTGGCCGCCAAGAAGACCGAGGGGGTGAAGTGATGGGCGACGTAGAACTGCTGTCCGTTGTACTCTTTGTCGTCTTCGTCAGCCTGGTGCTGGCGCTCTCCTTCTTTTTCGCCCGCAAGGCCAAATCCGCCGCTGGCTATTATGCCGCCGGTGGCAACATCCATTGGTCCGTTAACGGCGTCGCCTTCGCAGGCGACTATCTCTCGGCCGCCTCCTTCCTGGGCATCTGCGGCATGATTGCCACGGTTGGCTATGACGGCTTCCTTTACTCCATCGGCTATCTGGCCGGCTGGGTTGTGGCACTGTTTGTTGTGGCCGAACCCATGAAGCGGCTTGGCAAGTACACCTTCACCGACGCCCTGGACGCCAAGTTCAACAACAAAGGCATCCAGTTGGCCGCTGCCATCAGCACTCTGATTGTCTCCATCTTCTACCTGATCCCCCAGATGGTGGGGGCCGGCGTGCTGGTTACGCCCCTTTTGGGCCTGCCCCACGCTGCAGGTGTGGTCATCGTCGGCACCATCGTGATCATCATTGTGGCTACCGCCGGAATGACCTCTACGACCTATGTGCAGTTCCTCAAGGGTGGCCTTCTGGTCATCTTCTCGCTCATCGTCACCGTCGCCCTGCTGGTCCGTGGTCTCTCCACCGCGCCTG
>CAYTWV010000003.1:0-4088 GCA_964442235.1 uncultured Myxococcales bacterium
ACACCAAGTCACCCCACAAAACACGGCGGCAACCAGGGTCGATTCGTACTAGTACGCGTGGTCCGCATGGCTGTACCTCGTCAACGCCCCCGTTTGGGACGGCCCAACAATCGAGGCTATGCCGGCACCTCACGCCCCGCCGGCGGGTCGTACGTCGCACATGCGGTAGCCCACACCCTGCTCGGTCAACAGCAACCTGGGATGAGCTGGATCCTCCTCGATCTTACGCCGAAGCTGCAGCATGAAGACTCGAAGGTAATGGGTCTCGCCCGCATAGGCCTGCCCCCATACCTCTTTGAGAATCTGGCGATGGGTCAACACCCGCCCCGCATTCTGCGCTAGGTAGACCAACAGGCGATACTCCAACGGAGTCAGGCGCACGGGCTCACGGTTCACGGTCACTTCCCGACGCACCAAATCAATTCTAAGGGTGCCAAAATCCAGAGCCGACACTTCTTGGGTTGCGGTGGCTTGGCTGGCGTGCCGCAGGGCGACCCTGATTCGGGCCAACAACTCATTGACTCCAAAGGGTTTGGTCAGATAGTCATCGGCGCCCGCGTCCAAAGCCGAAACCTTGTCGTCCTCCCTCCCCCGGGCCGAAATGACGATAATGGGAACCCGGCTCCACTCCCGGATTTGTTTGGTCAATTCAATGCCATCCAGATCGGGCAGCCCCAGGTCCATCAAGATCAATTCGGGGCTGTGGGTCGTGGCTTGAACCAACGCCTCTCGTGCCGATTCCGCCTGAGTCACCTTAAAACCCTGGCTTGTCAGTGCCGTATGTAAGAAACGACACAATTGCTGATCATCCTCGACCACCAGCACTGAAATTTGGGGTTCAGTCATGGTTCCGTCCCTCTTTGGACAACAGGGGCCGTCCGTCTTGGCAGAATTCCTCGCTGGGCTCCTGGGGCATCTCGGGGGCCTTTCCAAGCGGAAGCCTGATGTGCACCGAGGCGCCGCCCCCCACACGATTCTCTGCCCAGATGGTGCCTCCGTGCGCCTGTACAATACTACGACATATGGCCAGACCCAATCCCACACCGCCCGAATGGGCTCGGGACCCTCTACGGAACTTCTCAAACATCGCTGCTTCTTCCCCCGGCGGAAAGCCCGGGCCCCGGTCTGACACTGTGACGTGCAGCCGGTCCGCTTCCGCATTGGCTTCCACCTCGATGGGGCTCGTGGACTCCCCGTGTTTAAGGGAATTTTCCAACAGATTGACCAGAACTTGCTCCATCAAGACTGGATCCAGTCGAACCAGCGGCAGGCCTTCCGGGACCATCACACTCGTTTTGCGGTCACCCAACCTGCGCTCCAGCCGGACTATTGCCCCTCCAATGACCTCTTCCAACGGCATCCACTCCATATTGGGTACCGCTGTACCGGATTCCAGCCGGACCATGTCCAGTATGCTTGCGATCAATCGCTCCATTCGTTCGGCGTCTTGGCAAATGGACTCTACCAACTCTTTCCGTTCGTGCTCGCTAAGGTGCTCTCCGGCATCTCGTATCAGCGTGCCAGCGCCGGTAATTGCTGCCAAGGGCGTTCGCAAATCGTGCGATATGGCACTCAGCAGCGTGTTTCGAGCCTCTTCGGCTTTGGCTCGCTCCACGGCCGTTTTGGCCTCTTCCGCCAGCAGGACTCGCTCCATGGCCATGGCGGCCTGACGAAGAAATGCCCCAAGGAAACCTCGATTCTCGATGTCCAGCCGGGCCGATGACTCCAGCTTCAGACACAACGCACCCACACACGTGGGGCCCGACTGCAACGGAAGGCAGGCATGCCCACAGTCCTGGAACGTATCTGTCCCCACTCCAGCCGGCTTTCCATGCTCCATGACCCACGTTGCTGCCTCAAAGACCTGCCCCTCCTGGTGTGATTCGGCCCCCTCGACACGCACCTCCAAGGCCTCCGACACAGAGATTCTTTGGGGTTTGCCCTGGATATCCAGAACGACCACCATCGCCTCGGCCTCAAATACTTCGCGGGCATGATGCACCAGTACAGATGCGATTTCTTGCATATCACTACAACCAATCAAATCTCTTGACGAATGATACAGGGCAGCGGTGCGAGTCTCTCGCCGGCTTGCATCTCGTTTCTGCCGGCGCAACCTGGACGCCAGGTCGCTAAGAGCCAACCCAACCCCGAACATTACTGCGAACGTAAACCAATATCGAGTGTCGTCTACTACGAACTTGTGGTACGGGGGGACAAAGAAGAAATCGAATGCCACCACGGAGACCGCCGAGCAGACCACCGACGAGCGACGGCCAAATCGAAACGCCATGATGGCAATGCCCAGCAGATAGAGCAACACCACATCCACACTGGAGATGTAATCGCGCAAGGCCACAGCCAGCAAGGTCTCTGCGGCCACCAACGCCACGGCGATGCCTGCGCCCGATTTGAACGTCCGGCGTTTGGGCAGAGGGGCAGGCGGGGCTACGGACTCAGAAGTTTGGTCTTCACCAATAAAGTGAACGTCGATGTCTCCGCTTGCCCGAAGCAGCTCGTTCACCGTGGAACCCCAAATCAAGTCACGCCATCGTGCGTGTGTGGGTTTGCCGATGATGACTCGAGTGACGTTGTGTTTTCTGGCATACGTGATGAGTTCGTCGCTGACCTTCTCTCCCTCCAGCTTTACGACTTCGCCGCCCAGTGACTCTACCAGGCGCAAGTGAGCCTGCAGGCGATGACGGTCTTCCCGCTGCATGGGCTGAGAGTTGGGAGACTCCACATACGCTGCCACCCACCGAGCCCGCAGACCCGCTGCCATGCGTACTGCCGCCCGAATCAACATCGCTGAACTTGGACTTGGGCCCACACACACCAGGATGCGCTCGGCAGCGGCCCAGGTCCGCCCGATTCCGTGTTCATCACGATAGGCCTGAACGTCGGCGTCTATGCGCTCGGCCGTGCGCCGCAGGGCCAACTCCCGAAGGGCCAGCAGATTCCCCCTTCGGAAGAAATTTCCTGCCGCACGTTCGGCCTGTTCGGGAAGATAGACTTTGCCTTCCTTCAGACGCCCCAGCAGCTCTTCGGGCGAAAGATCGACCAATTCAATCTCATCGGCAGCATGCAGAACCTGGTCGGGCACGGTCTCTCGAACCCGAACGCCCGTAATTTGCAGGATCACGTCGTTCAGGCTCTCCAGATGCTGCACATTCAGCGTCGTGTGGACGTCAATGCCGCACTCCAAAAGCTCCAGGACATCCTGCCATCTTTTCTTGTGTTTGCTTCCCGAAGCGTTGGTGTGGGCCAATTCGTCTACCAGCAGAATCTTCGGATTCCGGCGAATTGCCCTGGCCAGATCAAACTCCAGCAGCGTTTTGCCACGATAATGAACCGGCGAAGGCGAAAGGCACTCCAACCCCTGCAATAACGAGGTGGTATCGGGCCGGCCATGGGGTTCCACATACCCCACCACCACCTCCTGGCCCTGCTCCGCCAGTCGACGCGCCACCTGCAACATCGAGTAGGTCTTGCCCACGCCCGGGGCATAACCGAAATAGACCTTCAGCTTGCCCTTCTGTCGCTTAGAGTCCGCCTTGGCCAAGCGCTCTAACAAGACGTTGGGATCCTGCCTCTGCTCGACCTCTTCCATGCGCCGTCTCCCTGTAACACCTCGGTTATCATCAATGGACTTCTGACTCCAGAGAATCAAGGCCCAGGTTCAGTTCCAGAACATTCACTACCGGTTGCCCTGCGACCAGCGACAAGGGCGAATACACCAGCGATTCCACCAGATTGTGCAGAGAGGGGGCCGACAACCCCCTGGCCCTGGCTACTCTAGCCACTTGAAAGTGAGCCGCCTCGGGTGAAATGTGCGGATCCAATCCGCTGCCCGACGCCGTAATCAGATCGACGGGGATAGGGCCCTTTTGGTCCGGCGTGGTCAGAAGCCCGATTCGCTCCGCCGCTCTAGCCGCCAATTCGGGATTGTTGGAAGCCAGGTTAGACCCCCCGGACGCCCGACCATTGTAAGCGGTTTCGGCTGTGGCAGAGAGTCTTCCCCAAAAGTAGCGCTCATCGTTAAACTCCTGCCCAATCAGGCTGGAACCTACAAGTTGAACCCCCTTCCA
>CAYTWV010000003.1:4098-24558 GCA_964442235.1 uncultured Myxococcales bacterium
CCTGGGCCACCGCCGTAAGTCCTGCGCCATAAACAAGCCCCAGCCCCAAGGTGCCCAAGACCAGGAATATCAGAGATGTCTTAATGGTTTTAAGCATATTATACCCCAAATAGTGATATAATCATGTCAATTGCTTTGATGCACGGGAACGGAAGGACAACTCCACCCAGCCCATACACCAGCAGGTTTCTGCGCAACAGGCTGGCAGCGGGCGCTGCCCTGTACTTGGCACCGCGCAACGCCAGCGGAATCAACGCGATAATGATCAGGGCATTGAAGATCACCGCCGACAATACGGCACTCTCCGGCGAGTGCAGTCCCATGAAGTTCAGGGCCCCCAATTCGGGATACGTGCTGGCAAAGGCAGCGGGAATGATGGCGAAGTACTTCGAGATGTCGTTGGAAATGCTGAACGTGGTCAAAGCACCTCGAGTGATCAACATTTGTTTGCCGATGGTGACAATATCCAGCAATTTTGTGGGGTTCGAGTCCAGGTCCACCATGTTGCCGGCCTCTTTGGCCTCCTGGGTTCCGGTATTCATGGCCACGGCCACATCGGCCTGCGCCAACGCTGGGGCGTCGTTAGTGCCATCACCGGTCATGGCCACCAGAAAACCACGCTCCTGGTACTCTCGAATCAGGCTTAATTTGCGTTCGGGAGTGGCCTCGGCCAGAAAGTCGTCCACCCCGGCTTCGTGGGCAATGGCTGCGGCGGTAAGTGGATTGTCGCCGGTAACCATTACGGTCTGGATTCCCATGGCGTGCATTTGCGAGAACCGCTCCCGAATCCCGCCCTTCACGATGTCTTTCAGGTGGATCACACCCAGCACGCTGGCCCCATCCGCCACCACCAACGGGGTTGCTCCCTGTTTGGCCAGGGTCTCTGCGCTTTTCTCGACTTCAGTCGGAACCTTTCCGCCCCCCTCCTGAACAAAACGACGGATGGCATCCATGGCACCTTTGCGGATCTTGTGCCCCTCGAAGTCCACTCCACTCATGCGGGTGGTTGCCGTGAATGGCACGAACAACAAGCCCGAAACCTGGGTCTCTTCCTGCCTGAGTGCGAACTGCTCTTTGGCCAGGACCACGACGCTGCGTCCCTCGGGAGTCTCATCGGCCATTGACGCCAACTGGGCGTAGCTGGCCAGGTACTGAGGCGCTATTCCGGGGGCGGGCAAGAATTCCACTGCCTGACGGTTACCCATAGTGATGGTTCCGGTCTTGTCCAGAAGCAGAACCCCCACGTCTCCGGCAGCTTCAACTGCACGACCGGACATGGCCAGCACGTTGGCCTGGACCATGCGATCCATGCCCGCAATGCCCACCGCTGCCAACAACCCGCCAATGGTGGTCGGAATCAGACATACCAGCAGGGCCACCAGCACCGTCATGGTCACCGGAGCACCCTGGCCCGCCTCCTGAACCGCATACTTTGAGTAGGCCAGCAGCGTCACCGAGCACAACAAGAAGATCAGCGTCAGCGCCGACAACAGGATGCTTAAAGCGATTTCGTTGGGGGTCTTTTTGCGTTGGGCTCCCTCGACCAGCGAGATCATCTTGTCCAGGAATGACTGGCCCGGATCCGAGGCCACTCGCACAACCAGCATATCCGACAAGACTCGGGTCCCGCCGGTGACAGAGCTTCGATCCCCTCCACTTTCTCGGATTACGGGAGCGCTTTCTCCCGTCACGGCACTTTCATCCACGGTGGCGATTCCCTCGATCACCTCGCCGTCACACGGGATCAACTCGCCGGCTTCTATTTGGACGATGTGTCCCTTTCTGAGAGTGTCCGAAGAGACAACCTCTGCCGTAAGGGAATCCGGGAAGTTCATCAACCGTTTGGCCTTGCTTTCCGTGCGAGTCTTGCGCAGCGCCTCGGCTTGCGCCTTGCCACGACCCTGGGCCAGCGATTCGGCAAAATTCCCGAACAGGACCGTGAACCACAGCCAAAGGCTTATGGCCAGAATGAACCCCGGCGATGCCTCACCCTGCCCCGTAAGCCAGGCTTGCAGGAATAGCGCCGTGGTGAACACACTGCCCAGTTCCACAATGAACATGACCGGGTTTTTGACCATGATCCGTGGATCAAGTTTCGCGAAGGACGCCTTGATGGCTTCCCTCAAAATCTTCCATGATTTCTTGTTGTTCTGGTCTTTGACCATGGCTACATCGCGCCTCCAGCCAGCACGTTCTTCAGATGCTCGACGATGGGCCCCAAAGCCAGGGCCGGAAGAAAGGTCAACGCCCCCACCAGCACCACCGTGCCGACCAGCAGCCCCACAAACAGGGGCGTGTCCGTGGGCAAGGTTCCGGTTGTGCGAGGGACTCGCCCCTTGGCCGCAAGACTGCCTGCCATGGCTAACACAGGTAGGATCACGCCGAATCGACCCACCAACATCGCAGCGCTCAGGCCCAGCGTGTAGAAACTCGACGTAGCATCCAGGCCCGCAAAGGCCGATCCGTTGTTGTTCGCTGCAGAGGTGAAGGCATACAGAATCTGCGTGAAGCCATGCGGCCCCGGGTTCGACGTCGCCGCCCCCGCTGCCGAATCCAAACAGGCCAGTGCCGTTCCAACCAGCACCGCTGCCGAAGGAAGAATCACGGCCAGGCATGCCATTTTCATCTCGAAGGCACCCATCTTCTTGCCCAGGAATTCGGGGGTTCGGCCCACCATCAACCCGCCAATGAAGACGGCCAGAATGGCAAATACCAGCAACCCGTAAACCCCGGAACCCACCCCTCCAAACGAGACCTCTCCCAGTTGCATCAACCAGAGCGGGCCCAGGCTTCCCATGGGCGTAAAGCTATCGTGCATTGCGTTGACCGAACCGTTGGATGCAGCAGTAGTGGATGCGGCCCACAGCGACGAGGCGTCCGCTCCAAGGCGCATCTCCTTGCCCTCCATGTTTCCGGCCTGGTGATCCACCTGCATGGCTGACAACGCCGGGTTTGCCTGCTGCTCCCAATGGGCTGTCCACATCAGCGGAGGCAACAACAATACAAACATCGCTGCCACCAGCACCCAGCCATGGCGCCTGGATGCCATAAGTCGCCCCATGGTCAACGGAAGGGCCGCCGGAAGCAGCAAAATGGCCAGATTCTCTAGAAAATTGGTCCACGCAGAGGGGTTCTCGAAGGGGTGCGCCGAGTTGACGTTGAAAAAGCCGCCTCCGTTGGTGCCCAGTTGTTTGATCGCTTCCTGGGACGCCACGGGGCCCAACGGAATCCAGTCAGACCCCGCCGCCAAGGCGTCCAGCGGCTGCACCTGAACCCCAATCGCCAGACTTTGCACCACGCCCAAGGCCACCAGCACGATTGCCAGAATCACGGATAGAGGCAGCAGCACGTAAAGGGTGCCACGGGTCAAATCCTCCCAGAAGTTGCCGATGTGTCCCTGTCCCGCCTGTCGAAAGCCCCGGGCCAATGCAACGGCCACGGCCATTCCGGTGGCCGCCGACAAGAAGTTCTGGACCGTCAAACCCAACATCTGGGTCAGGTGCGACATGGTGGTTTCGCCCGAATAGGACTGCCAGTTTGTGTTGGTCACAAAACTGACCGCAGTGTTCAACGCAATCCCCGGGGACACCGCCCCCAGATCGCCTGGGTTCAGCGGCAACCAGCCCTGCAGCAGTTGCAGCGCCAGCAGCAGAATCAGCCCGGCCCCGTTGAACAGCAGCAACGCTGTTGCATACTCACGCCACGGCATGCCTTGGTCCGGCTTCACACCCGCCATGCGGTAGATCCAGCGCTCCAACGGTCCAAACAGTCGACCGGCCCAGGCCGCCTGACCCTGATAGACTCTGGCCATGTAGCTTCCAAGCGGCACGGCCAGCGCCATCAGCAAAACGAAAAAGCCTGCATAGGTAATCAGTGTCTCTTGTCGCATTAGAACCACTCTGGCTTAAGCATGGAAATCGTGAGATAAACTGACAATACAACAGAGATACCCCAGAAGATACTCTCCATGGTTTCGATATATAGCATCTTCCTTTCACCTCCCAACCCGAACAGGTCGTCCACGCCCCAAACTCGGGTACCGTGGCTTCCTTCACTACCAAGGCTAGGACGATCGGGATCAGTTTGGTGTCATGTTGACCCGGAGCGAAGTCAGGAAAGTGTTAAGAGAGACGGTGTTTGGAGGGACGGAGGGGTGTTTGGAGGGACGGAGGGCGGTGTTTGGAGGGACGGAGGGCGTCCATTTGTCCCCGTTTTAGGAACTTAGCCCTGCCTCGATGTACGCTTGCAACATGGCGTTGCCCGAGGCTTTAGCCGAAAGCCTACGGGGGTCCCACGTCTCGGTCCAGGGGAAGAGCATCGGTGCGCCGGGCCGCCGTTGGTGCGACTGCGCTATTGCCCCCCGAAGAAACGTGGTCGGCGTCGCTATTGACCTTCCGGCATGACCAAGCGTTCCAGGGTTCTAACTAGACGGAAGCCACTATACCCGTACTTTAGATTCGCTTCCTTCCACACAGAAGCGTTAAGACCCTGTGTCGCAACTGCCCAGGCAGGACAAGAGAACATACCTCCTTTCTCAGTAAGGGCCTTCCCAAATAGGGGTAGTCGGGCCCAATCGGCATCATCATAGTCCTTTACGACAAGGTCGAACCCGGGATCGACCTGGAGTCCCAAGCCGGTATCATGATAGAGAGACCCGGTCACCTCGGTGACGTTTCCAATGGTATCAAGCAGCCCGAACCTGTTTGGGAGCTTCTTCCCAACCGGATGCGGCCCAAAACAGGACTGGCTTTCCTTGTCCAGTCTACAACCTTCGTACGTCACGTTAGCGTTGCCACAAAACCAGCCGAATTGCCCAGGTTCGTCGCTAGCCAGACACCGGTCCTCCTCATTATAATTGCAGTATCCTGAAGGGAACACGGTGTCAGCTCCAGTCCCGGCAGCCACCTCCCATTCCGCTTCGCTCGGCAGTCTGTAGCCCTTGCAGTCAGGACCGGCAAAGGTCGCTCTCTGGCACCGCAAGTTCCCACCGGTCGCATCGACCTCACTACACCCTTCGAGGGCGTAGCAGGGCTCCAATCCCCCACTTATGCTCAGGGAATTTGCATACTTCATCATGGCGAAGGCCGTGACGCCCGAGACAGGACAGTCCGGGCCACACGCAGCGTAAGGAGATGGACTCCGGAGTACCCCCATCCGGTCCATCCACTGCTGTTGCGTTACCTCCGTTTGCTGAATCAAGAAGCTTCGAGTCAAGACCACCGTGTGTGGCTCGGTGTAGTCCCAGGGCAGGCCCGGCAGGCCACGCCAAGTGCCCATCACGAAACTCCCCGCAGGTATCCTGCACCAGCCGTCCCTGCAGTCAGGAGTCGGCACCCCGCATGACATGGTGTGCGCGTTGCAGAATGTAAACCTTGGGTAGCACTCATCCTGTCCCGGATTCAGCGGCACGTTGCACGGCCTGCAATCCGACCCACATCCGCCAGACGTCAGACACTGCCACTGCTCGGTTGACAGCCCGGGATTCGGTAACGGGCTCCAGCCATCATCGGATGAACCGCACCCAAAGAAAGCGACACCGACCACAACACATGCTGAAAGCACTACCAATACACGATCATAGAGCATGAAATGCCTCCTTGTCGAATACATACTTCAGGTGTAGCCAATCGTAACTAAACCGCCGCATCAGCCGGCAAGCATTGATTTTCCCAAGGTAACAGCCGGGGTTGCGGGCACCGGGAGAGTTCGAGGCAAGCCATTCAGACAAGCTTATCCGCGTCGAGCTGTCTTTCGGCAGTACCCAGCCCAATCACGCGCCTGGCAACCTTGAGCCAGCGCTGCTGGGCGCACCTCTATGTTCAATTCGCATGATACCCAGAATCATACGATGGACTACTGTCATCAAAATACTGAATACATCGCGATGACCACAATGTGCGCTTATAGTCGGTATCGCTTTCTCCCCTCATGCGAGCAAGGTACCGAAAGACAAAGACCTCTCCATATTGCCGATCGACACCGGACGAGTCAGTCAGTGAAAGTGAAACGAGAACCCAGCTCCCGCTGGCCAGAGAAGAGTTAGAGTCCCTCGAGAACTCTACAGCGAATTCAGGAATCACCCCATCTACGCCGCAGCCCAGGTGGGACCCTGAATCCAGCACGCTTCCCCCATCCTGAACGAGCCTCGCATTCCAGCCAGGAGAGGCCTTCACCTCTGCTCTCCAAAGGATGTTGTCTTGGGGGTTACACTTCAAACCCACCCGAAGGGAGGAGACCCCATCCAGAGACGCCAATTCGGGACTGCTCCCAACCGGCTCGAGCCATTCGTGTTCCGTCGCAAACACGGACGTCACCCCTGAACAAGATAGGATAATGAGTAGACAGCAACACGTCTTAGCCTTCATGCTTAATCCTCCGCAGTAACGGGGACGCTGAACTTGGGCACGAGAGTGAGGATAGGCTGATTTGGTATTTGGTGTCAATTTCCTTGTGCACTAGACGTACCGTTTGGCGCGAGTGGGTCCAGGGACAGGTTACTATCGGGACATTGGTAACACTCTTTCGGATGGAAGGTACCGTGTCCTGGAAGACAAAAGGCTTGGAGCACCTGAGGGAAGAATTCGTTATCCTGGCGGAACGGCCAAAGTTCAACGAGAGGCAGCTGTGTAATGAGTTCGGCATCAGCAGGAAGACCGGCTACAATGAGCGTGCTCTCGCTCTTTGATGGCGAGTCTTCCAGGCAATTTGATGGAGAAGGGCCTGGGTCATTGCGGAAGCAATTCGGAGGGGAGCGAGGCTATAGCGTTTAGCGCTTTGGCTCCCTCCTGGCTGGTTGTTTGGGCAAAGGCCGGACCAGGGGCTGGATAGGCCCGGACCGTCAGCCTGCAGTTGTCCGGTTGTTTCATAGCGACACCTCACGAGCGAGGGCTTCTAGTTCGGGGTGAAGAGACCGTGCCTCAGCGAGTTTGGCCACTGTCACCAGGCCAGTCTGGCGGGCCTCCCGAACCGCTTGCCGAAGCAGGTCCCGGGACAGCGTCCCTGCGGCAACGACGTCGATCAGCATTCTGATAGGGCTGGTAGATCAGGGATTGGGCAGCCCCGCCTCGATGTACGCTTGCAACATGGCGTTGCCCGAGGCGGAAGCCGAATAGCCTGCCTCGATGGCCTTTCGGCCGGCCTGGCCAAGACGTTCACAGAGACCGGGATCCAGCAGCAGCGTCCCCAATGCCTCAGCCAGCGCTTCAGCGGACTCTTCACGAACCAATATTCCCGTTTCGCCCGTGCGCACAAGATAGGGCGTCTCGCCGGCAGCGTGGGCTACTACGGCACGTCCACAAGCCATGGCTTCCAAAACGGCGTTGGGCGACCCTTCGGATTCCGAGACGTGGGCCGCAACCAGGCAAGCCGCCAATTCCGACCCCACGTCCGAGGTGGTGCCTGCCAAGGTCACCCAGTCACTCAGCGATTTGCACTTGATCAAGTTCTGCAATGGCTCCAGCAGCGGCCCTTGGCCCAATATCTTCACGTGGAACGACGACCCTGCATCCCTTAAGATTGCGGCCGCCAGAATCAGACGCTCCCACCGCTTGACCGGTATCAGCGACCCTACGCCCAGGATGATGGGCCTGGGGGCAGGCACCCACGGTTCCGGCTTGAAACGATTCAGGTCCAGCCCGTTGGGAACAAACCAGCGCTTGGGCGGACAGGGCAGGGGCAGTACCTGCTGTGCCTGCTCCAATGCTGCTCTACTGTTGAACACATGTGCTCGGGGAAACGTGGCGTTCAAAATGGCTCGCTTTTTTCCCAACAACACGATCTCTCGGGCCAATTCCGCCCTGGACGACCCCATGACAACACAAGGCAGCCCCAGACAGGCCGTATGGACCGTGGCGTTCAAAAAGAAGCTGAAACAATGCACCAGATCGGGACGAAGCCGCCGCACCAGCGACCGCAGCGCTTCGACCTTCCGGATGGGTCGTTTGCCCAACGGATGCACCAACACACCCAGAGAGTTCAGACGCTCTACATACAGATCCTGAGGATGGTAGGACCAGACGGCCACGTCCACCTGGATGCCGCACGCCTTCATAAACTTCACGGTCATGGTCAACTGGCGCTCGGACCCGCCTATGCCTAACTGGCCGATGACATAGAGAATCGATCTTCCCAAGTGGCCCCCTTGTGGCTTTGAACCTGTACCACTCTTGGCGCCGACCTGGCAACCCCGTTTCTGAAGGTGGGCAGGGCTATCGTTAAGTCACGCACTTTGGGTGCAGCGAATTTCGTCGCCCTCGAGACTGAGGAAGATGGAGCCAGATGAAAGCCCAGCGGAAAGGCGTGAGCGGCGCAGCACGTCGGCCTTACTGGTGGGCCAAATCAGGGATTGCGCAGGCCGGCGTGGACATGCGCCTGCGGCATTGCCGTGCCCGAGGCGCAAGCCGAAAGCCTACTCGAGTCGCACGTCTCGGTTTCCCGGAGAAGAGCATCGGAGCGCTGGGTCAACGTGGGTGCGACTGCGCGAATGCCCCCGAAAAACGAACTCGGCGTCGCTATTGACCTTTCGGCAAGGCCAAGCGTTCCGGGGTTCTAACTAGACGGAAGCCACTATACTCCGGCGATTTGCAAAGGACCTTCGATCTGGGAAATGGCATGAGTATTGGCGTTGGACCGAAGGTATACCTTGCAAACCCAGCGATATTCTGTGACGGCATCAGAACAGGTTTTATCGCCCCTCGATTTCCAGCTCTCGGCCGGGCATACTCGGGTAGAGGAATCAGGAGTTCTTGGGAGTTACGCCGAGTCAAACTTTCCACTTGACGCGGCGTCGACCGATAGATACCGTGAGCGACGATACGGGTTACTTGACTGTGCGGTGAGTGATCACGGCCCCGGCACTTCCCAATCGACGTCCAGGCACTAGTCTGGTGGTCGTACTGTGCGGTCGTGTGCCTGCTATCGGGGAAGGGGTTGCTGTCTTCGCACTCGGTCGATGAGCTCGGTCACTCCACCGTCTTCCTTTATTTGGAGGACACATGCGATTGGATCTGGGTTGTGGGGCTGGTTATGTGTGGTTATGTGTGGTTATTTGTGGTTCTCCACTGCTCTCTTGTAATGACGTGTCAAGCGACACTACAGAGTCAGCAGCTTTTGCCTTGGAAGAGGAGGGCGTCGACGAGACAGGGGATCTTCCGGGCCAGGAGGCCGCTTCGGCTGCCCTTTCGACCAACCAGGCATTGAGAACCCTCAATTTGCTATACGCTGCGGAAGCCAACGCCGAAGCCGAGGCAGACGGCGCATCGGGAGCTGTCGACGGAACCATTGACGACGAGCCGGGCGCGCTGGGCGTCACGCGAGACGCCCGAGGCAACGTCCGCTTGCTGCACGCTGGCACCCGTGGCATCCCGATCGAACTGGCCGGCGAGTCCGAGTCGGACAAGGCCCTGGCCTTCTTGAAGGAATGGGCTTCCCTGTACCGGCAGGATGGAACCCTCGAAATGGGGGAGGTGGAACGGAACTTCACCGTGCCGGGCACGGTCCGATTGACCCAGACCCACCTGGGCCTGCCTGTCTTCGGTTCGGACGTGTTGGTCCACGTGGATCCGCTCACCGGACGTGTGCTGTCGATAGCCGGCGGCATCGTTCCCGCCTCTCTGATGCCCGCCGTTGATGCGAAGCTGACCGCCATTGACGCCGAGGCCTATGCCTACGACGCCGGCCTTCTCGGCTACGGTGCGAAGCCCGTTCTGGGCATCTTGGACCCCGTTCTCATGACCAATGCCGCGGGCCAGCCGGCCATGGCCTGGCGGGTTGAAGGTACCGACTACGAGGGCATGCCGTACGCCACGTTCGTGGACGCCTCCACGGGTGGGGAACTGCTGCGCCAACCGTTGTTCAGCAACATTGAATGGAAGAATCTGTATGCGGGTGGTGTGCAGCTCTGTGGACCTACCAACTGTGTGTGCTCTAACTACCAGCAAGGGACCATCGAGGACACATGTGAGTTAGCAACGGACATTTGGACGTACTATTCGACATCATTTGGCCGGGACGGTTGGGATAACGCCTCCCCTCTCTCGCCCGCCCACCAAATGGTAGTGGCTCCTGACTGGAACCTAATTGGCACCCAGAATGGGTTGAATGTCGGCAACTGGATTGGGATTGGTTCTCAGGCCGCCTGCCCGGACATCATCGGGCATGAATACACACACGCCGTACAAAACTGGGAGTTCCATGTCGATGATGAATACACGGGGTTGTCCCTTCCATCCCTCAACGAAGCGTTTTCCGACGTGATCGGCAATTTTTCTTCTCAATTCGCTGGGAACGCGGACTGGCAGATTTTGAGTGGCAGTCCCCAGTGTACTACCCTGATGAGAGACATGGCGGACCCCGAGTCTCAGGCCTATGGCAGCCTTTTCTATCCGGGTCACTGGTCCAACTACTTTTTGCTGCACCCGGACACGCACTACAACGCAACGATTATCGACAAGTCGGCCCACCTGCTGGGCCGGGCCTCTGCCGACGGCGCCGCAACCCATTGGGGACGGTCGGTGACCGGGATCGGCCGTCCCGCAGCCGAGGACATTTATTACACTGCTCTCACGGAGTACCTGACAAAGGATGCCACCCACACGGACGTTCGTCTCGCCATGATAGACGCCGCAGCGGTGCTGTTCCGGTATTTCCCGGCGATCCGGAGTGCGACAAACGCGGCGTTCGATGCCATCGGTCTCTGGACCCCGGATTACGAGGTTGACATCGATGGCATCGTCCAGTCGACGAATGCCGTGCGATACCAGCCCTTCGTTGTCAACGGCTCCAATCGGTATTATCTTGTCTATACTGATACATCGAACAACGTCCGCATGAAATACAACGATGCTCCCTTTTATACCGCTGGGTGGAGTGCCGCAGTGACTCTTGGGTCTAGCAACAAGTCCCCGGCGGTTGGTGTATTTGGCACGGATATGTACATCATTTGGAAGAACTCAGCTAACAACTTCATATCCTGGAGGAAACTGAGCGCCGCCGGCGTGCTTTCCGCTACCGTCCAGACTGCGTTCCAGACGGACTCGGACCTTGCCGCTGCTGCGACCCCTGGCAGTATCTACTTCGTCTGGAAGCCAGTTGGTGCGGGAGAGGTGCTTCTGAAAGGTGCGTACTGGAGCAACAATTCCTGGGCGGAGATGGGGCAGTTTCCGGCCGGAACGGCATCTCTCTACGGAGCCGGCATTGCGGCGGACTCTAACTACAATCTCTGGTTTTCGTATGTTAAAAGCAATGGCGTGCAGCCGACCGTGTATGTCAAGGCGCTGGGGTTCAGCTTGTTCTGGCAGCCCGAGGTTGCTATTCCGGATAGCAACACGAATGTGCAGCCATCACTTCTGTTCTATCGAGACCGAGTCAATGTGGCTGCGTCCAGGACGTTTAGTGCTGATGTCCAGCAAATTTGGCATGCTAGCTGTGCGTATCCATGCACGGCAACGGATGACCTGACCAGATGGGTGATGCAGGATGGCGTAACTGGCTATTATGTAACCTTGGCAAAGGTGGGGGCCGAGAGTACTCGTATGTATATGCTGCATAGCAGCAAGTATGGTTCATCGACCATTGAATGGAGGTCAAAAGACAGTGAGTAACCGGGGAAGCCTATTCCTCTTCCTGGTACTCGTGGGCGCCCTCGCATCGTGCGGGGGCCCCGTGGGCAGCCGGGGGGACGTTGTGGTCGATTCGTTGGGACGAGACGACAATCGAGGATCGGACTCCGCCCTGGATGGGCTCACGGATGGGACATCTTCCAGCGACGTCTTGCCCGGCGACCTTGCTGAAACCCTTGCCGATGTCCCTAGCCCGGACGGAATGTCCGATCTGGATGCCCTAGCCCTTGACTTGTCCGACTTGCCAGACCTGAGCGATGGGGACAGTACCGAGGTGTCCGAGCTGCCCGATTCCGTTCTCGACTCGGTGGATCAGGCTGACGAAACCGGAGGGAGCCAGGACGTCGACGAGCCCTACTTCTGCCCCGCCGGTGGCGGAAAGATAGGCGGAATGCCGGAGTGCCCCTACCTGGAACCGACAGGTCCTGTGGAGTACTTCCAGGTTCTGCAGTTTGTGCGCTGGGAGCCAGGGATCGAACCAGGACTGCCCGAAGGGTTCACTCCGTTGGAGGGGCAGGTTCTTGCTTTGGTGCGGGCGCGCTGGCATGACCCTTTCGCTAATCCCGACGGGTTCGGCATCGACATGCTCTGGGTTTGCCCCGAGTGTGAGGGCTTCAAAGGGTGCGGTGGACACTGCTTCTTCCCACAGAACTACGTTTGGGTCGTGGATATGGTCAGCATGACCCTCGTGCACGTGGCCAAGGAGCCGGAAAGCACCCTTGTCCTATCGGAGTTGCCTCCCTGTCCGAACACTTATAAGTTCTACTGCCTGAGCTTCTTGGAACTCGGCAGGCAACTGGTATTTCAGTCGGCGCTGTGGTTGGGGTGGGGGACAGGATCAGATAACGAGGTGCCCAACGCCCTGTGGGTCTCCGAACTGGAGGAGTGGAACTTAATTCAAAGTATAAGTATTCCTCTGTATTAGTGTGATCCGTATGATTCGTCGACCATTGAATGGAGGTCAAAAGACAGTGAGTAACCGGGGAAGCCTATTCCTCTTCCTGGTACTCGTGGGCGCCCTCGCATCGTGCGGGGGCCCCGTGGGCTGCCCGGCGGGTGCTGCGAATTTCGTCGCCGTTTTTGGTTGACGTCGCCGTCGGCGTCGCCGAGACAGACGGACAATGGCCAGAAGGTCATCTTCTACAGCATCGCCGCTTGGATTTGGGCAAGTCTGTCGGAGAAGAACCGAACGCACCCCGGTTCGGCGACGGCGACGGCAACGGCGACGCCTACGAGCAGACGGCGGACACGGGCAGACGGGGGACGGGGGACGGGGGACGGGTTCGCCGCACACCCTATCGGTTTTCACTCGGGGGTTTGGTGTGTATGATGGGGCTTCTGAAATTCACCAGCAAAGGGGCACCGCATGTCGGTCGACGCGTTGGTCATCGCCAGTTACGAACTTTCGGTCCCCATGGGCACCATCCACGTCCTGCGGCGCATCCTGGCCCACACCCGCCCTGGCCGGTACGCCGTGGTCGCCCGCTCGGGAGGTCGCCTGGCCACCGGCCAATCCCCTGCCGGAGTCCTCTCTTTAACGATTCCCGCCCCCAAAGCGGATTGGCGTGGTGAACACTGGATGGACCTGGTCTCTATGGCTTCAGCGTTGCCGTTTGTCCTGGAAGCCGTTCGCCGTTTTCGCCCGCGCTCCCTGGTCAGCGTCTTTCCCTTTGAAGGTTCGCTGGCCTTGGGGATGGCGGCCCAGAAGGTGACCGGGCTGCCCCTTGGGGCGGTTTTTGGAGATCTCTATCTTGAGAACCGAGACCCCAGCGACTGGCGTTTTAAGCTGGCCAGGCCCCTGCAACGGCAGCTTTTTGGCAAGATCGGCACTTTTGGAGTGCTGAACGAGGCCATGGCCCACTTCTATCAGGAACACTACGGACTTCACCCCTTTGTGCTGCCCGCACCCGTCGCAGCGTGGCCCTCGGGAAAATCCACCTCGTCCGAGGGGGCCCCTGAAACGACGGCCGGGAAGCCAAAACCCCGAATTATCGGCTACAGCGGAAGCATCAACCTGGACCGGGAAGAGGGTCTGCTGCGACTGCTGGACCTGATTCGAGACAACCCGAACTACGAACTTCGCCTCTTTACGCAGGCCACGCCAGACTACCTGAAAAGCCGGAATCTTTGGGCCAGCAATGTGAAGCTGCAGTTCTTCAACCAGGACCAGGCTTTGGTGGATGCACTGGCAGCGTGTGATCTGCTTTATGTGCCGCTGTCGTTCCGGGCCTATCGCCAGGTGGACCAGATGCGCACTTGCCTGGGAAGCAAAATATCGGACTATCTGACCACCGGGGTGCCCATCTTAAGCCACGCTCCTGCCGGGTACTGGCACGCCGAGTTCTTCCGCTCTCACGACTGCGGCCTGGTGGTAGACCAACCCGACGCCGAAGCCCTGGCCGCTGCCATGGAGAGGATCTTTGTGGACCCACAGCTTCGTGACCGCCTGACTGGAAACGCCCTGGCCATCGCCCGTTCCTGGTCCGGGGAACACGTGGCGGCCCAATGGGATCGCATGGTCGAGCGCCTGTTGCAGCATTGACGGGCTCAAACGGCATAGGGTAAGTTCGCTGACAGGTGCCGGGCTTAAAAAGGGCCGGCCAGCCATTCAACAAAGGAACGGCCATGAGTCCAAACGCCTCGGAGTTGTTTCCCGTTGTGACCGTTTCCCAGATTACCTCTCAGATCAAGGATCTGCTTGACTTGAAGTTCGCCGACGTTTGGGTCAGCGGCGAGGTGATCAACTGCAAACCCGCTTCGTCGGGGCATGTCTATTTCACGCTGACCGATTCTCAGGCCACCCTTTCGGCCGTGGTGTTCAAATATCAGGCCCGGTTCATGCTGACGTCTCCCTACGCCCTGAAGAACGGCGACAAAGTCACGTGTCATGGGCGCATCGACCTGTACGAGCCCCATGGCGCCTACAAACTGGTCGTGGACCAGCTCAAAAGTGATGGTTTGGGGGATCTGCTGCAGCGCCTGGAAGAGTTGAAGCGCAAGCTGGCGTCAGAGGGGCTGTTTGACCCCCAAAACAGGGTGCCTCTGCCCCGATTTCCTCGGTGCGTGGGCCTTGTCACGGGCGGCAAATCTGCTGCCGTAGAGGACATGAAACGCATCCTGCTGGAACGATGGCCCTGCCGGGTCAAGGTCTATCCGGCGCTGGTTCAGGGCGATCAAGCCGCTGCCGACGTGGTTCGGGGCATTCAGATGTTGGATGCTGACGCCGACGTCGAGGTCATTATTGTGGGGCGGGGAGGCGGGGCCTTTGAAGAGTTGTTGCCCTTCAGCGACGAGCGGGTCGTCAGGGCAGTAGCTGCCTGCAAGACCCCCATCGTCAGCGCCGTGGGCCATGAAGTGGACAATCCGCTTTGTGATCTGGCAGCGGACGTCCGGGCGCCCACTCCCACCGCGGCGGCCCAGATGGTCGTGCCGGACCAAGCGGACATCCGGGCCGGCTTGGACGGAGTTCAAGAGAAACTGGATCTGCTGCTGGACCGCCGTCTGGCCCGATTCGAAGAGCAACTTACCGAGTGCCGCAACCGGTTGGACAATGGCAGTCAGCGGACTCTGGAGCAAAAACGGCGAGTGCTGCTGGAGTTGGAAAATCGTCTGGTTGTGGAACACCCCAAACGAAGGCTGGAGTTGACGGCCCAGCGAGTGGCCGGGCTGCGTACCCGACTGGACGAGACGTTGGGCCGATACATGGAGAAGCGTACCCAGCGTCTGGGGCAGATGGAGCAGTTGTTAGAGTCTTTGGGGCCCCATTCCATGATGAAACGAGGCTACTGTCTGGTTCGTGGAGCCCAAGGCACACCCATTACATCCGTACAGCAGGTCGCTGTTGGTTCAAGTGTGGATGTGGTGATGGGCGATGGAGTTCTCGGGGCCCGGGTCGACAGCGTTTCGGCCTCGGATGGACGGGGCAAACCCGCTTGATGTGTGCTCTGGACTTCCCGTCGTTTGGGGGCTAGTGTTTCCTGGCATGGATGATTCCCCCTGGAGGCCTTAAGATGACCACGTTTCGGTTCCTCTTATCCTGCGTTCTGCTGGTGAGCGCCTCGTGCGGCCCCACCTTTGAGCCCCGCTCGGTGGAAGTGGATTTTCTTTGGGTCAAGGGCGGAACCTCGGAAGCTTCGGGTGGATCGACCCATGCCGTATTGAAGATCGAGCAGAGTACCAAAGGCATGCATGTGGGGATTTTTGAATCTCGCGCCGGCGGTACGGGCGATATGTGGCGTGCGGCCGTCTGGGTTGCCGCACTGACCGGCACGCTGCACTTGCAGAAAAATCCGCTGGACTATCGCTATTCCGTCGAGACCGAGACCATGGGGAACAGGGTCGATGGCCCCTCTGCCGGCGGCCTGTTTACCGTAGCCCTGATGGCGGCTCTAAACGGGGATATGCTGGACAAGAAGGCGACCATGACCGGCACCATCAACCCCGATGGCAGCATCGGACCCGTGGGCGGCATTTCCCAGAAACTGGAGGCCGTGGCCAAGCTTGGCAAAAAGCGCTTCTGTTATCCCGTGGGGCAGCAGTTTGACCAGGACATGAACACGGGCAAACCCACGGATATCAAAACCAAGGCAGCGGGGCTGGGCATCGAGGCCGTTGAAGTCGAGGACATCACCCAGGCCTACAACTGCTTGACCGGCAAGAACCTGAAGCCAACCAAACCCGTGCGCCGTTCGGACATGGAGCTTAGCAAAGAGGCCTTTGAGATCCTGCGCAAGTCCACGGAAAACTGGCTGCAGCAGTCTCAGAAAGTGTATGCGGCGTCTCGTAAACTCTCCTCCAGCGAGAGTTTTGCGCCGGGCTGGAAATCCGTGGAAGAGTCGTATGACCAGGCCGCAACCTGGCTGAAACAGGGCCTGGTGGCGGCCGCTTACTGGCGGGCCATGGAGGCCCTTTCCCAGTCACTGGGACTGCTGGCCTACTCCACCATGGCAGAGCGCCTCTCCGCCGGGAAACCCGTCGAGGCTCTGCAGGTTTTTGGAGACATGGAGAACGAAGCAAACCGGAATTTGCGCGTTGCGTTCCAGACACTCAGCGATGCGCCACCCGAATACATCAACGCCACCATCGCAGCGCTGGATGCCTATGAAGCCGCCATCGCGGGTTATGTGGCGCTTGGCTTTGCCAAAAACTCGCTGGGGGACATCCTGGCCCGCATGCAGGACGCCATGGCCCGCAAAGCCAAACCCGAAGAGATGGCGGCGCTGTTCAACGAACTTTATGGGCCCCTGGGAGAACTGGTCAAAGTCCAAATCGATTCGCTGCTGGCCATCGACAGTGCTGAACTGATGAAGACCCAGCGCAACGGCAAAGGGACCAAGCTGGCCAGATTGGGCGAAGTGGCACGCCTGTATCAAGGCGCTGCGTCGGCCAACGTCGAGTATTTTGATGCGATCTTTGTGAGAGAACTGGCAGCACAATCAGGAAAGTCCGCCGAACTGGTCTCCAGGGTCCTGATGCAACAGGAAGCCAACTATCGAAACGCCATCCTGCACCTGAAAGTGCCCGAAGCCGAAGCTATCGATCTGGTTGCGACGGGCCTGCCCACTGATCTGGCCAAATTGGCGGGGGCATTGTCCAGCTTCTTTGCCTCCTCCACACTGGTAGCCAAGTTCTACTCTATCGGCGCCATGATGGATGCGAATGGCAGGTTCGTGGGTGTTGAACGGGAAAAAGCCCTGATTGCCACATTGCAACTGGCCGAAGAAAAGGCCCGAGAGAATGCGGCCGTGGCCATGGCCGTGGTGGGAGTGATCCCCGAATCCGCCAAGGTCTGTTACCAGATCGGACTGGTCCTTCGAGATCGCTCGACCTACGAGGAGAAACTGCAAGCGCTGGAACAGTTCTGGCGCTCGTCAGCCTGGAGCCAGGTGGCCGTTTATCTGGCCCGTCTGGAGAAAAATCACGAGGACTGAAAGGTGCCGCTTCGGTACCGTTCAGGTTCTATGCGAGAGGGAGGTTCATCATGCGGAAGTTCATCGGTCTGGTGCTGGGTGTTGCACTGCTGGCCTGTACCGGCCCCATTGCCAATACGGCTTTGGCCGCCACGCCCGATCCCGAGGAAACCACCAAAGAGGAGGACCCGCCCAAGGCTCCCGAGAAAGTGGACCCCTTCCTGGACAAACTGGCCCGCTTCGAAGCGGCCTATGCCGAGTTGACCTGCAAAGCCAATCCCGACGTAGACCCCACTTCCCCTGTGGCTACCGTTCGCTGTCCCTATGAACGGCTGGAACAATTGGCCCCCGAATCCTCGCTTACCCTCGAAGTCTACCTGCGCATTTTGAAGAAACACGGCTTCGAATCCGCCGACGCCTATTTCAAGGCCAAAGAGTACATCGACAAAGCCCGACCCGGCTGGCTTAACGGCCTCAAAAACCGCCTGCTGGAATTCGTCGAAGAGTGCGAAGAATAGGCGCTTCGGAACCCCAAGAAAGTTGTTGCATCGCCCCTTCCCTTGGGGTAGCGTCTGGCGAGTCTGTATTGTGCTTGCCCTGAGGAGGAGAGTCTATGCGCAAACTGGTTGCCTTACTGTTGGTACTGTCGTTCGCCTCGTTTGCATGCTACTCGACCTATAGCATCTCGATGGATCAGTTGAGAGAATTGCAGGCAGCGGATCAGAATAATAAAATCGTCCAGAGCACCGACGGAACTCCGATCGAAGTAACTTCGGATACGCGTCTGTTCGTCAGAGACAATACGGGCAAGAAGTATCCGATTACCCCGTACAACTTCAAAGTCACCAACTCGCAGCTCGTGGCGTCGGACCGTGACTACATCTTCATGCTCGACCAGATCACCGACAAGGGCGAGATCGAACTGCTCTCGACCTTCAAGACGGTGGGCCTGATTGCTCTGGGCGCTGGCGCTGCGGTGGGTCTCATCATCGTAACCGTCGCCACGGCCGGCAAGAAGAGCTTCAACTAGGCCCTCCTTCGTGAACCGCTCACCCCAGAGCGGATCCCTTCGTTATCCCATCCATTACGGAGTACTCGCATGGTCTGCATAAGGCGCAATCCGTGGTCTGTCGTCTGTGCCGCACTGTTCCTGATTCCTCTGTCCTCCTGCAAAGACGGGACCGCCAGTCCTGCCGAAGAGAAGGATCTCAGATCTTCAGACACCGCCCATAAGCCCGACAGTTCCAGGCAGGATCTGGCTGGCGATCTGGACGTGACCCAGGCCGACAACTGTCCCCCGTTGGGGGCTCCCGACTCGGCCAAGTGGTTTCACGGCGGCGTGGGTTACGAGATCTTTGTGCGCAGCTTTGCCGACAGCAATGGCGACGGTATTGGCGACCTCAAGGGCATCACTCAGAAGCTGGATTACCTGAATGATGGCAATCCCGAAACAACCACCGACCTGGGTGTCACCTGGATCTGGCTGACTCCCATCTTTGCAAGCCCCAGCTACCACGGTTACGACACGGTGGACTACCGGGCCATCAATCCCGCATTTGGCACCCAGCAGGATCTAAAAGACCTGGTGGACGCCTGCCACCAGCGAGGCATCAAAGTCATTCTGGACCTGGTCATGAACCACGTGGGAAAGGAGCATCCATGGTTCAAAGAGGCGCAAGACCCCACCAGCCCCAAACGTGACTGGTTTGTCTGGTCCGACACGGCCAAAGACTGGACCCAGCCCTGGTCCAACTCGCCTGTCTGGCATAAGGCCGGAAATGCCTGGTATTACGCCGTCTTCTGGTCCGGAATGCCCGACTTGAACTACCGAAACGAAGCCGTGAAAACCGAAATGATGGACGTGGCCCGCTACTGGATTCAACAAACTTCCATCGATGGATACCGGCTGGATGCCGTGCGTTACCTCTACGAGTCGGGTCCCAAAGAGGGCCAGCAGGACATCCCCGAGACCCTGGCCTACTGGAAGGAGTTCGCCTCCACACTGCTTAAGGACTATCCCCAGTTGATGCTGGTGGGCGAAGCCTGGGCCTCTAACAGCATTGCGGCCCTGTATCGGGTCGACGGCCAGGGCCTGAATATGACCTTCGACTTTGACCTGATGGAAGCTCTTCTTGCCGGGATACAAGCCGAAGAACCCGTCGACATCGAAGGCGTCTTTTGTCGTTACCCGGGACAATTCCCGGCGGGAAGCAGCGAAGTCTCGTTTCTGTCGAATCACGACTTGACCCGGGTCTTTACCCGTCTGAAGGGCAGCTTGCCGGGCATGAATCTGGCAGCCTTTTTGTTAATGACATTGCCCGGAACGCCCATGATCTACTACGGCGACGAAATTGGGCTCTCCAACGGTGCCCTGCCCAAAGATGAACATAAACGCCTGCCCATGCAGTGGGATGGCACGGCCAATGCTGGCTTTACGACCGGTACGCCTTGGCAAAAACCCAACACCGACTACACCACGGTTAATGTCCAGGCCCAATCGGCCGATTCAGGCAGCCTGCTGAACTGGTATCGGCAGTTGTCGGCGCTGCGTCAGGCCCATCCCGCCTTGAATCAGGGTGGTTTTGTGCGCCTGACCGCCACGTCGGCCACCACCCAGAGCCTTTGGGCCTTCATGCGAACGGCCCCCTCGGCCCAAACCCAGCCCCTTTACGTGGTCGTTAATTTCTCCTCCAACCCCGCCTTGAACGTCACGCTGACGCTGCCTTCGCTTCCCCCCCTGCCCGATGCGGCCCCCGTCCCCACCACCTTTGTCTGGCCCGAAGCCAAACCCCTGGTGCCTGGCCAAGGCCGCACCATCAATCTGGGCGATATCCCCGGCCAAAGCGGCGTTGTGGTGAAGTAACAAAATAGGGCCTTAGGTGTCGGTGCCGTGGGGTGTCGGTGCCGTGGGGTGTCGGTGCCGTGGGGTGTCG
>CAYTWV010000003.1:24658-25921 GCA_964442235.1 uncultured Myxococcales bacterium
TGTCGGTGCCGTGGGGTGTCGGTGCCGTGGGGTGTCGGTGCCGTGGGGTGTCGGTACCTGGGGTGTCGGTACCTGGGGTGTCGGTGCCGTGGGGTGTCGGTGCCTGGGGTGTCGGTGCCACGACCGTAAGGGAGTGGGCGCGGTGTTGCCGGCCAAAGCGGCTATCTTGCTGCCGCCTTGACGTCTTCGCCCATAAGAATATCGGCCGAGATCCCCAGACCCCGGTGCAAGCGCCGAATCATGGCAAGCGTGAGCGGGCGCTTCCTCTCACCTGAGACCCAAAGATCACGGCAAAGTCTGGAGCAAGCCTGCCGGCCCTGAAGTCCCCAGCAACTGGCCACGTCAGGATCAGCCACCGTACGGTGCAGGCACCTTGATTGGCACGACGGGGGTTGGCAGCGGGGGGGTAAGCGAATTGTTGAGCAACCCTGGTAGAACCTTCAACGAACTCGGCCCCTGGCAGCCGCCACCGAGCAAACACTGGACACTCAACGCCGCAGCGGTCCGAGCAATCAGCTCATCGGTCTTGGAAGGTGGCCACTCTGCCTTGGCATCGGCAATAGCCGAGTCGGCAATCAACTCAATCTGCAATAACTGGCCTGGGTAGGTCTGCGAACCAGGCCGATTGGAAGCGTCTTGGTTCCACGAGACCCCTGAGGTACAGATCATGAACGCAAGTAGGAAGAATGCCATGGTAGATACCCCCTTTTGCCGACAATCCACTGCACTATTGTCCTTGGAAACCTTCCTGACAAGATAACTCCCTTAAAGAAGCCTGCACCTGCTTCAGCCGCGTCGGTCTGTGTGCCAGAGGTTCGTGCGCCGTTGAAGTCCCCTCGATTTCTAGTTTTCCGCCTCTTGCCTGCCTGTCGTCTTCTGGAGTAGATTCGCCCGAGCCCTACGCCAGTATCCATTTCCAGGGAGGCCCGCATGGCCGCAACACCTCTAGTCACAGCAGTGATTCTGTCGCTTCTTGGCGCCGAACCGCTCTGGCCCGATCTGTCCAAATTGCCTGCTTCCACTGGTGGTGGGGAGAAGGATGCGGCCGTGGTTGTGGCAGTCGAAGACTATGTGTTCCTGCCGGATGTCGTGGGAGCCAAAGAGGTGGGAACCGCCTGGTTCACCTACCTCAAGAAGGTTCGAAAGATGCCCGTGGTTCTGCTGTTGCAGGACGGCGAGGCCACCGTCAACAAGCTCAAAGATCAACTCAGCAAAGCTGCGAAAAAGGTTCAACCGGGGGGAAGAGTCTGGTTTGTATTTATC
>CAYTWV010000004.1:0-8617 GCA_964442235.1 uncultured Myxococcales bacterium
TATCTGGAACGGATACGAGCCGTCTTTGACCAGACCCGTAACCGAGTCGAGGAAGAACTTGGTGTCCACTTCAAGCAGGAAGAACCCCGATGCGTCAGCGACTTTGGCCTCGGCAACGATCACGCCCTCAGGATTCGAGAGGTCGCCGAAATAGAGGAGACGCACGCGATAAATTCCTTTGTCGCCCACGTACTTCCCGGCGGTGTGCCCGGCCTTCACTTTGATGACGGAGCCATCCTTGACGTACCAGCCACAGTTCTTGGGCGGAAAGACCAGGGGATCACATCCGCAAAGACTGGGCGGCGTCAACTGAAGATACATCGGTTGGTCGCCGGGGCCGACGGTCTCGGGCTCTACGTCTGCCACCCCGTCGGGGACGAAGGTGTCGACGATGTCTTGAGAGCCTTCGTCTTTGGGCTGGACGGTGTCTTCGGGAGTGTTGGAATTTCCGTCGCTTCCGCAAGCCGCCAGCGATAGCAGCGCCCCCAAAAGCAGAGTCTTCAGCATGAGCCTGGATCTGATCATGGTCTCCTCCGCGCAGTAGACCAATGAGTATTGTCTGTTCTCATGGGGATTGCGTCAAGTTATCGGCCCAAGGAAGTGGCGGGGGGCCGAAGCCGATGCCGCTGTGCCGACCCGGGTTCGTTCAAGTTGGAGTGCCCCCTTCCCGAAGTAGAGACCAGAATCCGTTTGACAGTCTCTGTTATAGGCGCTATAAGTCCCCGACCATTTTGGAGTCTTTGAATGGTTGAAATTGGCCGGAGATGGCCAGCTAGTGGGGGGGGAGGCGGTCGCCAAGGTTGGCTTCTGCGCCCTTTAGACACAGGAGGAAACGATGTCGATTACCCCTGAGAAGAAAACTGAGTTGATCGAGAAGTTCAAGCAACATGAGCAGGACACCGGCTCGCCTGAAGTGCAGGTTGCCATTCTGAGCAGCAGAATCGCTACCCTGACGGAGCACTTCAAGATTCACAAGAAGGACCACATCTCGCGTCGTGGTCTTTTGAGCCTGGTCGGGCAGCGGCGTAAGCTGTTGGACTATCTGAAGTCCAAAGATGTGCAGCGCTATCGTACCCTGATTGCCCAGCTTGGTCTTCGCAAGTAGTTCGCCCGTTTCTTCTCACATGCCACGTGGTCGTTCTTTCCTCAGCACCACATCAGAAGGAGTATTGTATGTTCTTGTCCAAATCTGTTGAAATCGGTGGCCGTACTCTTACCTTTGAAACGGGAGAGATGGCGAAACAAGCAGATGGCGCAGTCGTTGTAAAATACGGCGACACCATGGTTCTGGTCACGGCGGTGATGAGCCGCCGAAAGATGGATAATGATTTTTTGCCGTTGACGGTGGACTACAGCGAAAAGATGTACACTGCGGGCCGGATTCCGGGCGGCTACTTCCGCCGGGAAGGCAAAGCGACCGAGACCGACGTCCTGACCAGCCGTCTGATCGACCGCCCCATCCGTCCGCTCTTCCCCAAGGGCTGCCGGAATGAAATCCAGGTCATGGCGACGGTGCTCTCCATGGACCGCGAAAATGATCCGGGGATCATGAGCATCTGTGGCGCTTCGGCGGCCTTGATGTGTTCGGATATGCCGTGGGCCGGCCCCGTGGCCGCCTTGAAAGTGGGCCGCCTGGACGGGAAGTTCGTGGCCAACCCCAAAATGAGCGAGATTGCCAAGTCCGACATCGATATGACCGTGGCCGTGGGTCGCGAAGGTATCGTGATGGTCGAGGGTGGCGCCAAGTACGTCTCCGAAGAGGACCTTGTGGACGCCCTGATGTTTGCCCAGGAGCAGGCCCAGCCCATTCTGGCGATCCAGGAGCAGATGGCGGCCGAGTTGAACCTCACGAAGCGCACGCTGGAACTGCCCGTCGAGGACGAAGAACTGGCCAAGGACGTTTACGCCAAGGCGAAGCCGATCATCAGTGCGGCGCTGGCCGTTCGAGTGAAGAAGCAGCGCCAGGCCGCCATGGAAGAAGCCGCCGCCAAGACCCAGGCGATGTTTGCCGAGTCTCACCCCGGTCGCGCCATGGAGATCAATCGGTATTATGAGAAGGCTCTGAAGAAGATCGCCCGGGCCATTCTGGTGGACACGGGACATCGTATCGACGGTCGCCTTCCTACGGACATCCGTCCCATCACGACCAAAGTGGGCGTGCTTCCCCGCGTGCACGGCTCGGCTCTGTTCACCCGCGGCGAAACCCAGGCTCTGGTCAGCGTCACGCTGGGCACCAGCCAGGACGAGCAGCGCGTGGAGGGTCTGGGCGGCAATCAGGTCAAGCGTTACATGCTGCATTACAACTTCCCGTCGTTCAGCACCGGCGAAGTGAAGCCCAATCGCGGCCCGTCTCGCCGAGACGTGGGCCACGGCCATCTGGCCGAGCGTGGCACGGGCATCGTGGTTCCCGAGAAAGAAGCCTTCCCGTACGTCGTGCGTGTGGTTTCCGAAATTCTGGAATCCAACGGCAGTTCTTCCATGGCCACCGTGTGCGGCGCTTCGCTTGCCATGATGGACGCGGGCGTGCCCATCAGTTCTCCGGTTGCCGGCGTGGCCATGGGCCTGCTGAAAGAGGGGGACAAGGTCTTCGTGTTGTCCGACATCCTGGGTGATGAAGATCACCTGGGCGACATGGACTTCAAGGTCGTGGGCAATGAACACGGCATTTCCGCCGTGCAGATGGACATCAAGATCACGGGCCTCGACCGCTCGATCATGCAGCGGGCGCTGAGCCAGGCCAAGGAAGCCCGGATTCACATCCTGGGCAAGATGGCCGAGAGCATCACGGCTCCTCGTCCCGAACTCAGCATGTATGCGCCGCGCATCACGACGCTGCAGATCCGTCAGGAACGCATCAAGGACCTGATTGGACCTGGCGGAAAGAACATCCGCAACATCGTCGACACCACGGGCGTCCAGATCGAAGTGAAGGACGACGGCACGGTGTATGTGGCCGCTACGGATGGCGAAGCTGCCAAGAAGGCCATCAACATGATCCACGGCTTGACCGCCTCGGCCGAAGTGGGCAAAACCTACTTGGGCAAGGTCGTCAAGATCGCCGACTTCGGTGCGTTTGTGGAGATTCTCCCCGGCGTGCAGGGGCTGTGCCACATCTCCGAACTGGCTGACCACAAGGTTCGCTGCGTGGAAGACATCCTTCGTGAAGGCGATGAAGTCTACGTGAAGGTCACCGACGTGGACAACCACGGCAAGGTGCGTGTCTCGCGTCGAGAGGCGCTTCGCCAGAGCTAAACAGGTCCGCTCTGACCGTCGATCATCCCGTTGGGCTGCGTTGGCCTTTGGTCGGAGTGCTCAGCGTGCCAAGCACGCCTCCGCTTCCGCCCTGCAAGCCGCCTTGCCCAGCGGGCCCTCGCCGGCCATATCGAACCTGTTTCGGCAAGGGCTCAATGCAACGTTGTTTGGACAGGTTTCCCTGATTCAACCCGTCGAGTGAAGCATGGATTCGCCCATTACGATTCGTGTTGTGCGTCTTCGAGCCGATGGTCTGCCCCTGCCGCAATATGAAACGGCGGGGGCAGCGGGCATGGACCTTCGGGCATCGCTGGAGAGTGATCTGGCGGTTGCCCCGGGCGAACGCCTCTCGGTTCCCACGGCCATTGCGTTGGAGATTCCTACGGGGTATGAAGGACAGGTGCGGCCTCGATCGGGGCTGGCCATTCGTAGCGGGCTGACGGTGTTGAACGCGCCTGGGACGGTGGACAGCGATTACCGGGGTGAGGTCAAAGTCCTGTTGGTCAACCTGGGCCGGGAAACGGTAACGATTCGTCATGGCGACCGCATCGCACAGTTGGTTGTTGCAGCGGTAGCCAGGGCCGAGTTGAAGGAAGTGACAAGTCTCGAGGCCTCACAACGTGGTGCTGGGGGCTTTGGTCACACGGGATTGACCTAGGGGCCCAGCATCAGGCCGTGTGCCCGGGCAGCGGTCTGCCAGGCACGCTTCCTGGGGGAGGGAAACCCATGCGGTACTCGGTGGTAATTCCGGCGTTTAACGAGGCGGGTTGTATCCTGAGGAGCCTCCGCTCCATTCTGGACTATTTCTCTCAAGAGATACTGGAACCCTTCGAAATCATTGTGGTTGATGACGGTTCCAAGGACCGGACCGTGGACGAGGCGCTGCGTGCATCTCGAGAGGACCCCAGGGTGATGGTGCTTCCGGGCGGTCGAAATCGTGGCAAGGGTGCAGCCGTTCGCCGTGGGGTCTTGCATTCCAAAGGGGAGCGGGTCCTGGTGACCGACGCCGACTTGAGTACGCCTATCTCGCAGTTGCCCGTCCTCTTTAAAGAACTGGAGCAGGGAGCCAGTATCGTCATCGGGTCCCGTTATGCGGGGGCTTCCGCTGTGCGACCGGGGCGTCAGCCCATCTGGCGCGGTTCAGCCGATCTGATGACCCAGTGGGTGATTCGCAGCATGGTGCCCTCTCTTTGGGAATTTGCGGATACCCAATCCGGGTTTAAGCTGTTCCGAGGGGACGTGGCCCGGACCCTGTTCGAGGCGCAGGTCCTGGACGGGTACGGATATGATGTGGAGATCCTGTATCTGGCGCAGCGACGGGGCTTCCGCATTGCGGAGGTTCCGGTGTTGTGGAACTGGAATCGAGGCAGCAAGGTCGGGGTGACGGATGTGGCATCCACGTGCGCCGACGTGGTTCGGGTGCGATTGCATAGTGCCGTGGGCAAATATGATGCATAACTTAGCGCCAACTGAAAAGCAGGACGCATTTCTACTCTGGAGGTTCTCATGAGGTCGGTTCTGGGGCGGTTCAACAAGATGTTCTTGGCGGCGGTGCTGGTTGGCGGACTGGTGGCGTGCAGCCACGGTGAACCTCAGAAGACAGAGGATACGACGGCGCCGGTGCCGCCCGCTGCCTTCAAGCAGGTGGGCGACCAAGAGCGCTTCAACGTGGCCCGTGCCGAGACGGGAGATGCGCGGCTTGCCTCCAATGAACATTCACAAAGTGATGCCATCCGGCTAAGTGCCGAAGAGGAAGAGGAAAAATACTGGGGTGACATCCAGTTTGGTCAACCTCAGTTCGACGAAGTGCTGGAGCGGGTCAAGGCCGAATATCTCGAAGAGAAGGTGGACTATCACCGTGCCTATGTGTCTGCGGCCAATTTTGCTCTGGCCATCCTGGAACCCAGCTTCGAAGTGGTGCCTGTTCCCTTCTATGACTCTCACAAAGGCGATGCTGCCGTAGTGATTGAGGGCACCGACCGCGATGATGTGCTGCAGAAGCGCCGGGATTTCTTCAAGAAGCAGTATGACGAACTGCAGGCTGAATGGATCAAGGCCAAGTTCGACCGTAAAGAGTTTTTGGATGTGGTCGCGTTTGTGCTGGAAGAGGGCAAGAAGGCCAAGAAGCCCGTCCGCCCCAACACCGTATGGATTGCTGCTGCACAGGGGTTTATGTATGCATTGGATCCGCACTCCTCACTGGTCAGCCAGAAGGCGTGGGAAGAGTCCACCAAAGAGACCCAGGACGCCTCGTTTGATGGCATCGGTGCATTGCTGACCCAGCGCTTTGAACCTTCGCAGACCCTCGAGAACCGCTACAAGGGCAAGACCCGTAAACTGAACGCCAAAGACTCGTTCCTGCTGGTTCAGCTTCGGGACGAGGACAAACTGACACGCCGAACCTATGTCGAAAGTCCCATCGCAGGGCAGCCTGCCGAGGCCGCTGGCGTGTGGGCCGGCGACGAGATCATCAAAGTGAACGGAAATGTCATCGCCGATTTGTCGCTGGACAAAGTGGTAGACCAGATTCGTGGGCCTCGTGGAACCAAGGTGGTCTTGACGCTGCGTCGAGAAGGCCGGGCCGGTGACCTGGACATCTCTATTGACCGCGTGCGCATTCGGGTCACCAACGTCGACGGCCGCATCCTGGAGAACTATCCCTGCATCGGGTACGTGAAGCTGACCGGCTTCGTCGAGCGCTCGACCCTGGATATGCGGGAGAAGATCGCCGAATTGGAAGGCCAGTGTGAAGGCGGGTTGCGGGGTCTGGTATTTGACTTGCGAAACAACTCCGGTGGGTTGTTGAGCCAGGGGGTTTCCGTCTCGGACCTATTCCTGGAAGGTGGCAAAATCGTGACGGTGAAAAATCGCCGGACCGATGCGTTCCAGTTGCTGGGACCCGGCGGCGACGAAGAGTACAAGGCCAAGGCCCCCAATACGTTCACCAAGCCCATGGTCGTTCTGGTGAACGACGGGTCGGCGTCGGCAGCAGAAATTGTGGCCAGCGCCTTGCAGGATAACAAACGGGCCTTGATTCTGGGCGAACGTACTTTCGGCAAAGCTTCGGTTCAGACTCTGATGTCCCCCTCCGAGGGTGAGGGCTATTACATCAAGCTGACTATCGCCCGCTATTACGGGCCCAGCGGCCGCACGCTGCAGTTGACCGGCGTGGTTCCCGATGTGGAAGTGCCCCCCACCGTGGGCGGAAAGATGCCCGTGGGCTTCCGGGAAGAGGACCTCTCCAATCACCTGGACAAGATCGACTCGGACTATGTCATGTTCAACAAGGAGTTGACCGATAAGGCCACGGAATGTGTGGCCCGACGTGGTATTGCCGAGCGCATCTTCCAGAGCAACCCGAATCCCCAGGTGAAGTACGACTTCCAGCTCTATCGTGGCGGCGATTACGTCGAGTGTCTGCTTGAGCTTACCGCTCCGGCCACCGCTCCGGCCCCGTCGGCCCCCGCTCCCCAGCAATAGTCCATCGAGCACCTCTCCAGAATCTCTTTGGCGCTCCAATAACCCAACATCGGCTCTTGTAACCATCTGGCCGCCAGATTCGTCCGCCGTTCTTCGGCAGGAAGCTGCCTGTCCACACGCCAGAATCCTCTGGAGGGCAGGGTGCGAACTACGGCAGGAGTGGCCAATTGGGTACATGATAGTTCACAACCACTAAGCATGGACTGAAACTCCAACGGGCTGACGCCATACAACTGCGCTACTTTGGCATCCAGAGCTGCCTGCAGCCGGCGGCGGGATTCGGGGTGTGTCACGGTCCAATCCAGCGGCGCCTTTTCCAGGAGCCAGGCATGGTGTCGTGCCAGGTCTCTCCACAGCGGTTCAAACAGGCGGTGCGGGGGATGCAGGGCAAGCACCAGCGGAGGCAAGTCGTCCAACAGGCCCGGTGTGCTGCGGTCCGGCAGCGGCAACGCCTTGACGCGATGCCAGTCCACATTGGTACCCGAACCCAACGAGCGGCATACCCAGTCCAACACCAGCGAGTTCAGCAAGCCGCACAAGGCCAGCATTTCTTGGCTTCCTGCCGTCGTCAGGCTGGGGGCTTTGTCTCCACAGGGATATCCCGGTACCACACAGGCCAGCAGCGTGCGTTCGTCACTGTTTCGGGCCAGGCGACGCAGCACCAGTTTGTGACGGGTCAGAGCCGGGGTTTCGCCAGGCCCCAACGGGACCAGAAGTTTGGGTGAGGCCGGTCGAACGGGGTTGTCCAAGGGCTTCCACGCACCCTGTTGCGCACCATGCCACTCTTTGGCCCAGGGGGAGAAAGCGTGGAAGGAAGCCCCTTGAACCAAAGGAAGGGCCAAATGGCCGTCGGGGCTGCGCCAAACGCCATCGGCATCGGCCACAAACCCCTGCCGTTGCATCTGCCAGGCGGGCAGGAACTTGCCCGTTCCCGAGGTCATGTCCAATTCCCGGCGGTAGGTGACCCCAAAGCCGTTTTGGCTTCGGTCATCCATGGGCAGGTGCGATTCCAGCAGGCGTCGAAGCAACACGAACTCTGCCGAGGAGGCAAACTCGGGAAGCAGCAGATTGCGGGCGGATCTGCGGGGCAGGATATCCTTTGAGACCTGCGGCGTCTCGGATTCCGGCCGGGAAAAACAGCGAAGATCCCGCTGTTCAGACGCGGTTCGGAACATCAGAGTGGGGCCGGGTTTGCGCCCCACCAGTGCCAGAAAGCCGAAACGGCTGTCGATTTCAAAGAACTTCGAGCGGTTGGTCAGACTGACCAGCCACTCCAGGGCCATCTCTTGAAACAAAGCCTCTCGCAAAGGGGCCGCCCCCGAATCCGTGGAGAACCCAGAAGGAATGACCATGCCCACTCTGCCTTGTGGTTTCAGCCATCGAATGGACCGCTCCAGAAAGAGCTGATACAGGTTGTAGCCGCTCTCGCCTTGCCAACAAAAGAGGCCCGAGGTATCCGGGGTGCGAGTCATTCGGTCATAGGTCTTCTGCAAGGGTCCACCGGGACGGCCGGAGGCTTCCGCAAAGCGCCGAAGGGCGCCCTTCCCCTTTCGAGTTGACTCCTGGCACGCCGTCTCGGGCCGCTCCCACGGTGGGTTTGCCAGCACGGCATCGAAGCCGGGTGCGGGACCCGAAAAGACCTGCGGAAACTCCAGTTCCCAATGAAAGAACCGCCATGATTGGGCGATTTGATGAACCAACTCCGGCGGGCCTTCTTGGCCGGCGATCCACTCCTGCGGGCCGGGATAGTCCATAGCCCGGGCCTGGGGCCAGAACCAGAGTGCACACCAGGAATCCAGGCGCTTTCGAAGGGCTTTGGCTTCGGCTCCTTCCAAAAACGTCTGCTCGTAGACCCGCTTTTGGCCTCGGGCAACTCTTCGGACAT
>CAYTWV010000004.1:8627-13979 GCA_964442235.1 uncultured Myxococcales bacterium
GGTGGATGCGTTCCAGCGTCAAGGCCAGCTTTCGACGCAATCGACTCAGGTTCAAGGGCCCGTCCAGGCCAGGCAGCAGCGGCGTGGAGGCCGTCTGTCTCTGCTGGCGCACAAAACGCAGGAATCGGGCCCGCCGTTGGGGGCGTTGGCTGGCGTCGGGCCACTCCGAGTTGGCCTCCAGGGCCGCCGCCAAAGGGTACTGCCAGGCAGCGGACAAGGTGGCGCCGACTAGCGAGTTGCCCTGTTTGATGGCGTGATCCAGAAAGGTGAAAGGCAGTTGTGGATCCAGGGTTTCCATCCAAAGGGCCAGTCGGGCGACCTCGACGGCGGTCGGGTCCAAATCCACTCCATGAAGGCAGCGCTCACTGATCAACCGCTTCAATTGAGTCACCAGCCTGCTGCGGCCTGGCTCTGCGCCGGGGTCGGTCGGGACTTCCAAAGAGGTGTGCGGGTCCAGGCAAACTCGCCACGAGCCTTTTGGGTCGCCGACCAGTTGGGCTCGGCCGTGCGCCATCACGCTCTGGGCCAGATGGTCAGCCAGAAACCGAAGTGCGGCGACCAGAAACGTGCCGGAACCCACCGCCGGGTCCAGGATTCTCAACGCCAGAATCGACTCGGGTGTGGCGGGGTGGTGGTTGGGGGCAACCAGGGGGCCCAGCACTTTCTCTACCAGCGGTTCCACCAGCGCAACGGGCGTATAATAGGTCCCCCGGGCGCGCCTTAAGGACTCGTCCGATTTCAGTGTAAGGCGCCCCTCATCGGGCAATACTCGAAGGCCTACCAAGACTTGATAGAGGGTGCCGATGGTCTCGGCCGTGCTGGAATGGTCAAAACGGTTCAGCCCCAGGCGAGGGTCGGCCAAGGCCCGAAACAGACCATATAGCGCCCGGTCATGAGGCCCCCGTTCTCCCAAAAGAGGGGCATCTCGGTCCAATTCCGACTCTGCAAAGAAGTCCCCTCCATATCCGCACAACGTCAACGCCGGATGGGAAGCCCCCTGGTGTACCAGCCGACACAGGCTGCGCAACCGGGCATAAGCCCAGTGCATGGTTCGCATGGCCTCGAGGTTCTGGCGATGTCGCAGATGCAGGCTCTCCAGAATCTGGGTCACCGAATAACTCAGTCGATAGATGCGATTGTGGATGGGCAGCATACGACGGTGTTCCGCAAGGGAAAGAAAGGCAATTCGCAGTACCCATCGGGAAAGCCACAAGCGAACCTGTTCCGGAGGGCGGGTGTGCAGCTCCGGAGTGGCGTCCAGGATTCCCTGCAGGGCCGCCAGCAGGCCTGGGGCCGCCTTGTTTGGAGCCAGACATGCCGTATTCATGAGGCCTCCTGGTGGCCACCCGGTACCAGCAGGGCCACGGCTTCAAGAACCAGTGATGGGGGGGCTTCCAGGTGGGTTCTGGCCGCCAGAAGGCGGGAAGCCACGGCGCTTCCTTCGGGGTCAAGCAGTGCGCAGGCCTGCAATCTGGCCGCTTCCTGAGCGGTTCTCAGGGTCTCCGCTTCCAGCCGGCACAAGGTGCCTCGCAGCGCCAGTCGATCGTGGGCAAACAGGTATCCCTTGCTTAGAGCCCTTTGTCCCTCTATCTGCAGCCGGGCCAGGCGGCGTCTGGCTTGCCGGGCCGCCGGCAGTTCGTTGGATTCCCGCAGCAGCCGGGCAGCAATCTGGTGTTCTTGCTGGCGCAGTACCGAAGCCTGGTTCTTTAGCAGCCTGGGCATCTGAACCCCCGCCTGCCGTTGAATTTGTTCCAGTAAGACTTGCAGCGGCACAAGCAGGGTTTGGAGTTCAGCGGCCCCGTACGGATGCGCCAGGGGCTCGATTCCCGAGTGCTTCAGCAGCCGGCCCATACTGCCGGGATTCAGAAATGCCGGGGGCCCCAGCGAGGGGCTTGCGGGCCAATCCGCCAACCCAAACCAAAGGGGCATGGCCCACTTCAGAAGCCAGCCGTCGGTTTTGTCCAGCGCCAACCATCTTGCCAGTGCCAACAAAGCTGCTCGTTGGGGTGCCGCATGCCAGTTGCGCAACCTGGCCATGCACCAACTGCCGCTGGCAAGGGGCAAGATGCCTGACGAGGGCCCCAGCCACTCTCGCCAGGATGGATTCAGGCCTGGCCCGTTGTTTGGCACCAAATCTTGGCAGACGGCAGGCGGCCCCGTTCGGACGTTGTATTGTGTGGGCGGCTCCAGGCCCGGCAGTGGCGACGCAGCAGGCTTTTGCAGGCCCTGGCCAACGTGCGGCAATGCTGCCTTGCTCTGGCCGTCGCCAAGGTCCGTGGTTGTGCGACGCTCTTTGCCGGCCAACCGCTTCAAGAAGGCGGATTCCTCGGGTGCGGATCCTGCCACAAACAACTCTGTCACACGCCTTGTCTGGCCGCGTCGCAACACCCGCCCCGTCCGCTGAATCAATCTGCCGGGATTCCACGGCAAATCCAGGTGGACCACACAGCGGCAGGCCTCTTGAAGATTCAACCCTTCGGAAGCCACGTCCGTGGTCACCAGGACACGTAATGGGTCATCCGGATCACAAAACCGATTCAACGTGTCCGTTCGGCGGCCGGCCGGGGCGCTGGAATCCAGGCCCGCAACGCTGCCTTCCGGCAATCCGCACTGCGCCAGTCCAAGCACCAACGCCCGCTGTGAGTCCGAAAACTCGGTGAACACCAGAATCTTCTCGGTCCCAAGAACCTGCTTCCTGGAGACAATCCACGAGATCAACGCCTTTAGCCGGGACCCCATCAAAAGGGCATCCGCACTCCGTACCTGCTCCAGACAGCGATTTACCTGATCCAGACGTTGCCAAAGGGGCAGTTGGTGCCGCTGGGCCAACAAGAGCAGGTTTCTGGCCGAGTCACTCCAGGGTTCCTGGCCGTCGGCCTCCTGTTCTGCAATGGTTTCGGTGGGTTGCGGGCAGCGCAGGGCCCTAAGCAGAGCCTGGAAGCTGGAGGCGAAGGCGGGCAGACTGGAGAGCATTCGTTTACGAAGGACCTGCAAGGCCAGGCTCCAACGACCGGCACAGTCGGCATCGGCGGCGGTCCAGGTCGAAATGGCAGTGCAGGCACGTTGCCACGCTTGGTGCAGTGGCGCTTCGTCTGGGCACGTGGGCACCTTGATGGTGGAAACTTGGGCGGGACGTGCTTGGACCGTGTTGGCGAAGACGTTGCCCTGGCTGCGGCGAATGACCACGTCACGCATGGCGCTGCGCATCGACGCTGACGGGGCCTGGGTGCGGTCAAAACGTAAGGGGTCCAGTAACTGCAACAAACCTGTCAGCGAGTCCGTATATCCCGAATGGGGGGTGGCCGTAATAAAGACCCGATGCGGGAACCAGCCTACGATCTGGCCCAGTGCCGAGTGCAACTGGGACGTGGTGCCCGCCGGGGGAATCAGATGGTGCGCTTCGTCCACAATAAGCAGGTCCCAGGGACCAGCGGGGCCAGAGTGCTGCTGGGCCTCCAGAAAGTGGCGCAGAATTTGAGGCTGTTTGAACCAGTAATAGGACGCAATGGCCCGGTCCGTCTGCTCCCAGATCCCGGCGTTTCCCTTGGCTCGGCCCGATGTGGGGCCGTCCACCACGTCGAATTCCAAGTTAGCGAACCGCCGCATTTCCGCCTGCCAGTTCGCTCGAAGACCCGGCGGGCACAAGACCAGAATCCGGAACGCCCGTCGCCGCAGCAACATCTCGTTGGCAATCAGCGCTGCCTGGCCCGTCTTTCCCAGCCCCGGTTCATCGGCCAGCAGCAGCCTTACCTGGCGTCGCTGCAGGGCCTTTTCCAGTGGGACCAGTTGGTGCGGGTCCGGCGTGGGTCCCGAGAGCGCTACGGAAACCGGAGACGTGAACCCTGGATCCAATTCAGCCAGAGCCAGGTCCGGCCGCTCTGGTGCCTTCGAGGGTCGGCTCAAGTCCGGGATCCCTGGCACGCCGGGGAAGGGTATCAGGTTGTCACGAATCCACTCGTTGGCCCCGTTCAAGAACGGTTCCGGCAGCACCTGAGAGTGGAAATCGGCCTGGAAAGCCGTGCTGGGTTGCAGGTCCGACTCCAGTTCCAGGAACAGGTGCTCTTGGGCTGGCAAGTATCCGTCGACGTACCGCAAAGTCAGCAGATGAAGGGTGCGCGGGCGGGCCCCGAAGCGGGCGATCTCCTGGATCACGGCGGGCCGTCCGCGCACAAGCAGTGTGTGTCCCTTTCGAAGCCAGGGACGCACCGAAGAGGCCGGCTGAAGTGGGAACGACTGAGTCTTGGCGGTTGTAAACATGGCCTTTTTCCTCCGCGACATCTGCTGTGTCGGGAGTTGGGCCTAAAACGTGGAAGAAATCTGCGGGGGGGCCGACTATTTGTTCAGCAGCCTTGCGGCCCGCTGCCAGAGCGACTGCAGCAGGGCCCGAGCCAGGGGAGATAGCGGTTGTGGATTGGGCAGGTGATAGATGGCGACCGGGGCATGCCCAAGCAGGCTCTTTGCCCCCATTTCCCAAGGCTCTAGCACCACATCCAAAGTCACATGGTCGATATCCAGCTTCAAACAGAGCCCAAATCGGGCCGGGGGCTGCTGAAGGCGGATGTCTCGGAATTGGACCTTGGCCACAGACCCGGGCACTTCGGCCCGGGCAACGGCAACAGCCTGTTGGGGCAGTTCGTTCTTCAGGGCCAGAACCAACGCTGCCCATTTTGCGTGGGTGCCGTCGTCGGGGCCAGCTTGCGCCACGACTGCCTGCACTCCAGCCGAGTGCTGGGTCCGTGACTGGAACCACTGCTCGAACCTGGGGCCCTCTTTCGCTTGTTCAAACCCCTCTGTGGACGCTTGAGCCTGTTGAACCTGTTCCACAAGCCGTTCCAGGCAGCACAAGGCCAGTTCGTCATCCACGGGAACCTGCCCCGCCAAGACCGACTGCATCTGTTCATGAATCCAAGCCACACAAGGGTCCTGGAAGCGCCATCGCAGTCCCGATTGCCAGTGGGAGGTCACGCAGCCGTTGCTGGCAAAGGGCTGGGCCTGGGTGTCGATGAGGCCATCTCGAATCGCCAGCAAAGTGATGGGCCGATCTGCCAGAAGTTCCAGAGTCGCTTGGACGAAGTGACGGGCTGATGGGAGGTTCAGGGCCCGGAACCGAACCACATTGAGGCGAAGGTCCTTTACACGGGTCCACGGCGTGAAAAGGATGTAGCCGAACCCTGCGAAGTGGAACGTATCGGCATAGCGTTCTGCGAACCCCAACAGGATTCGGGACGCTTCCGAAACCTGTTCCAGCCTCAACCCCTTGTTAAACCTCAGATTCTCTGTTTCGGAGAAATTCTCCACCCCCATATTCCAGATGCGGATATGGATCCCGCTGCCCGTGGCCTTCTGCAGGCC
>CAYTWV010000004.1:13989-23845 GCA_964442235.1 uncultured Myxococcales bacterium
ACGGCCTTGTGGCAGGCCAGAAACTCGTCGATTCGGCTGGAAAACCAGAACGAGATCTGTTGCAGACGCCCCAATCTCGCACCTTCTAACGGCCCATCCCCAACTCCGGGCCCGGAATCCAGCTCTGTTCGAAGCTCCAGCAGACCCTCTATAAACCGGTCCAATTGGGGCAGCAGATTTGTGCCATGAACCATAAAGTTCAGGTCATAGATTTCGGCCGGGGCCGTGTTGATGGCAGAGCGGACTTGCGCCAGCGCAGCCGGCACCGGGGCCTGCTGGAATCGCTCGATCAGCGAGAATTGGTTGTCACAAAACGAACAGCGCCAGGGCGCTTGGAACGACGACAGGTCCACCTCTTGAAACATCGGGTTGTTTGCCAGGGGCTTGCAGTAGCTGCAGTCCGAGCCCACCCAAATCGGCAGAAAAGGGCGAACGGCCGACGCTCGAGAGTTCAGCGGCACTCCGCCATAGTCGGGGACGGGGACACTGGCGACAACACGAGAGGGACGCAGTGCTTCGGAATCCAGCCCCAGCCACAATGCACAGGCTCTGGCGTCCACACGAGTCTCGGCGGTCATCCGGAACTCGGCGCCGGGCAAACAGGCCCTAAGCCGCTGGAACTGAGCTTCCACCAAACGTTCGTTCAGCAATACGTGGGTGGGTTCGAAGGCGCGGAGTGCGGCTTCCAGGGTGGCCATGTCCTCTTGGGGCAGCGCATAGACAAACCGGTTGCCCTGGGGGCCATCACCCCAATCGTTCGCCTGTAAGAAGTAGTGGGCGCATTCACCCCGGGGCGGGCCGAAATAGGCATGAAACCAGGGAAACAGGTATGACCGATACACAAACAGGGGATTGGGATTCAGCAACTCCACCAGGGCCAGTTTCATCTTGAACCCCCATCCCCACCTAGAAATACAATTGCACTACATCCCCTTCGTTCAACGAATAGTCCCTGGGCACCCGCAAGCCATCTTTGCTGCCATCCTTGCTCCAGATGCGGGCGTATTGCAGCTTCTGGGCCAGGTCTCGGTGGATGCGCACCGCCAACTCTTCCACGGTGGCGCCTGTGGGCAGCACAAAGGGGTCTTTCTGGTCCACGGGTTTGCCCGACTCTTTGCCGTAGGCCCGAATCACGTCCAGATGCTGGTAGATGAACTCCCGGGCGGGCTCCAGGGTTTCGGGGCGGTCACAATCCACCTTCAGCGTGTCCCACGACTCGCCCATGACCTCCTTTAGCAGGTCCCAGCGGTCGTCGGCACCCTCCGCATCACAGTGTGTCAGCAGACAGACGGTTCGAAGGGTGGCAATCCCATCGCCACCAATGAAGGTCTGCTCTTGCGAACTGCCCAGCGCCACCTTGCCCTCGGCCAGCACCGGAGCCAGGTCTTCCCACTCCTGCAACACGTCGTCAGAGCCCAGGCTCAGGACCACAACGGCCAGATCTCCATATCGGATAACCGAGGGAATCCAGCCGATGGCGCTTTGTTTGGAAACCGCAGGCATGTCCACCAACTGAATCCATATGTTCTGGTGAAGCATCATGCCCGGCAAGTACATCTGCGTGGTGAATGGATAGTCCGCCACCTCGGCACGGGCCGACGTCAACGAGGCAACCAGCCTGGATTTGCCCGAATTGGGGGGTCCGACCAGAAAGACCTGGCCAGCACCCTCGGGCTTCACGTACAGATTTGAACTTCCCTTCTTGGCAGCGGGTTTTTGTTGGGCGTCCCGGCGTTCGGCCGAGAGTTTGCGCTTCAAGTCGGCTTGCAGGCGGTCGGTCCCCTTGTGTTTGGGGATGGTCCGAAGCATCTCCTCCAGGGCCGCAACTCGTTCTTCGCCCGTCCGGGCCTGTCGAAGATGCTCTTCAGCCTCTAGATAATCCGGGGTGAGATTGGCTGGCATGGGCTACTCCTGCACTTCGGCCTGCCGGGTCACCACGCCCGCTGTGCGCAACAGGGCCAACGGTTGTGCCCCCATGGGATAGGCGGCGTTGTAAACGACCTCGGCGATGCCACTGTTAATGATCATTTTGGTGCAGAGCAAACAGGGCGATGTGGTGGTGTACAGGGTCGAGCCTTTGACGCTGATGCCATGATAAGCCGCCTGAGTGATGGCGTTTTCCTCTCCGTGGCTGCACAGGCAGTCGCCCAGACCGGCGCCGCTGGGTCCGAAGGTGGCGCAACGCGGGCATCCGCCCTGGCTGCAGTTGGAGACACCCCTTGGTGTGCCGTTGTAGCCCGTGGAGACAATGCGTTTGTCCTTAACGATCAAGGCAGCAACGTGGCGCTTCAGGCAGTCCGAACGCAAGGCTACCTGCCGGCAGATGCGCATGAAATAGACGTCCCAAGGCACCCGTGGAAGCTGGGCGTAAAGGTGTGTGACCTGATGGATCAGTTCCTCTCGGTCCTGAATTGCCTCGGGCCGCAACGGTTGCACCGGAAAGCCCTTGGGCGGTTCAAAAGGCAGCGGACCCAGATGCAAAATCGCCGAGGGGGCAATGCTGTCCAGCGCCACCAATTCCTGAGGCCATCGCACACCCCGAACCATGTGGTTCACAAGTGGATCCAGATGTCCTGCAACCAGCGGGATGCGAAATCCCTCGCCAAACTGCACAAATGCCTGATCCATCCAAGAGGGAGTTCCCAGAATTCCATCCAGATCCACGGGGGTGAACCCGGCCTGGGCCAGGGTGTCGCAGATCTCGTTGCTCAGGCCCAATGCGACCAGATTCATGAGGACTCCTGTTATTGCACGGCCAGGAAGCGGTGCAGGCGTTTTTCAAGCTGCTCCATTTCGGTACGGGACTCGGGGCGAGCGAACTTCAGTTTCCCCTTGTTCGACTCGGTGCCGGCCCGCAATAACTCGGCGTTCAAGAACGTTTCCAGGGCGTTTTCCAGACTGACCGACGAGACGGCTTCCTGGCACGTGATGGTGCCGTCGCGGAACTCTTTGTGGCCCGTCTCGAGTGCTGCCTTCACAAACTCTTTGCGACGGATCCACTCGTGCTGACGGTCTTGCATCAACAGGCACCGAACGCAAAGCAGATAACTCTCCAGTACTGGCATGATGGTGTTGCGCAGCAGCACAAGGCGATCCATCGTACCGGGCCAGATGCGCACGTCGCCGGTGGTTAGCGAAGACTCACCCACAGCCCGGCTCGAATCACCAGATGCCCCTTCCCAGTGGATCAGATTCAGGCTGTCCAGCGTGCGCAATGCGGCTTGCAGACCCCGGGTCAAGTCGCCCGTCCTGAAGATGAACTCCTGCTTCAGCAATTGCGAAAGCATCGAGCTGTCGCTGGACAACGACTCCATGGTCAGTGTGCCTTCCATGTGGCGGAAAATCAGGCTGGTGGTGACGATGGCTTCTCGCTGGAAGATGTGGATGCAGTTGTTTCGGTAATAGTTCATGAAAATTCGAGCCTGAGGTACCACATGAAGAATGGCATCGTCCTCGTAACGCTCGACGGTGATGTAGCCCAGCGAATCGAACAAATTGATGGCTTCGTCCAGCACCGATTCGATGGCTTTGCCTCGGGCCATATCGCCGGTTCTGCGGTCGCCCGCTTCCGTTGACGCCTCTCGCGCTTCCAGCAAGTCCACGATGGATGCCTTTAGTGCCCGCTGTAGTGCCGGGGCCAACGCATGCTGACGCAACGAGGCGAAGTCCACCAGGAAGCCACACAGCTCCAGCAGGCGGCTTTTGCGGATCCCTCTACGATGATGGGACAGCAGCACCGACGCGACCAGCGCCGTGGGATTCAGCACATAGGCCCGATTGATGTGATCCAATACTCGATAGCCCAGCTTACGCACCAGACGCCGCTTCTCTTCCTCGGGAAGGTCGGCCCCTTTGGCCAGGGCGGGCTCCAGGAACTCGGACATACGAATGGGGCGACCCGCGGTGAAGTACAGGTTCCCGAAGCGGCTGTCCAGAACCTGCGCCGACGTGACCAGACCCTTCAGGTCCTCTTTGTGTTTGTCTTTACCGGTCAACTCCCGGGCGTGCCCTTCCATCTCGATGACCCGCTCGTAGTTCAACGCAATGGGCACAATGGTGACGTCGCGAACAGCCTGGGACAAGACGGCGTCGGTAATATAAGAGAGGATGCCGAACCGTGGAGAGAGGGTCTTTCCCGTTCGTGAGCGGCCGCCTTCGATGAAGAACTCAAGGCTGTGGCCCTCTTTCAGAAGCTTGCGAATGTATTGGGCCAGTACGGCAGGATAGATCTGGTCATCGCCAATCTTGCGCCGAATGAAAAACGCCCCCGAACGCCGGAATATCGGCCCCATGGGAAAAAACGACATGTTGGCGCCAGCCGCAATGTGGGGCGGCACCATGCCGTGCAGATACGCCAGATAGGAGATCACCAGGAAGTCCATGTAGCTGCGATGGCAGGGAATCATGACGCAGGGGGTCTCTTTGCTGGCTTCCTTGATGGTCTCGATGGCTTCCAGGTCAACGACGAAGGAGGAAAAAATCTTTCGAAATATACGACTTAGGATAAGAGAGACGCCTTCAATATAAGAAAATTGGAAGTCCGCAGCAATTTCCTTTATGTACTTGGAGGCCTTTCGACGGCTGACTCGGGGGTCCAGCCCCTGTTTTGCTCCCAGTTGCTCGACCCGGGCCATAAAGTCGCTGTCATACAGCATCTCGTCGTGCACTTGCTGCGCGGTCTTGATCATGGGGCCGCGATAGACTTTTTCTTCTCGGTCGATGCTTCGGTGCAGCAGGAAGCTGGCTTTGCGAGCCAGGGTGTCGGCATCGATGTTGGCGTTTTCAGCCAGCAGGGTCTTGACGTTGATGGCTTCGCCGGCACGCAGTGTGGCGCGGCTGGGATAGAGCAGGAAGGACAACGACCGGCGCAGGCCTGGAGAGTTGGGTTCACCCAGGAACAGCCCCAGGACGCCCTTTTTGTGTGTCTCGGGGGCAGGGCTCCAGAAGATGACGTGAGGCAGCAGAATGATGGGGGTCTCTTGGGCCGCTTGCGCAGCAACCAGGCCTTTCAGATAGGGGACGCCCCGGTTTCCGCCGGGAAGCAGCACAAAGCGGGCTCGCTTCAGGAACAACAACGAGGAATTGTGGTGCTGGACCTCTCTTAGGAAACCGGGAACGGGATTCTTGCGGCGGAACAACTTCAGGAAGGGCCACAAGGCGATGTAGAGCAACACGACCAGCACCGGGCGCAGCCACACTCGCTCGTTCAGGTTGGTGACCACCGGAGGTTTGAAGCCCGATTTTCGAAGCCAATAATAGAGCACCAGATAGTCCAGCAGGCCTTCCACTTCCGCCACGTGGACCACGGTTCCCTGACGCCCCGCTTCGTGGACCGAGTCATGCCACGTGCGCTCGATGCGTACCCGGGCAATCCACAGAAAGAGGATTCGAACCCACAGAGCAAATTGAGTAAAAAGTCTGCGCATACTTCGCCCGTTGCAGGGAAACCGTCAGTTGTAGAACTCCGGGAAGCGAATGAAGGTCACCGCCCCGAACAGATTCACCAGAATGCCCACGATCACAAGCCCATAGAATAGGGGGCCTCGCTTGCGCCCGTCAAGGGCCAGCAGCACCATCAGGAAAGGCAGGTAGTCCATAATGAACCGGTATCCGAACTGGAACCAACCCGAGTTCTGATACAAGAACCCCGGCACGGCGATGCACGCCACCGTGATCCACAAGATGGTGTGGATAGACAGGCTTAACGTCTGTTTGCTGTGTTCGTCCACCGCCGCCTTCTTGGGCCATACCAGATAGAGCAGGAAGGGGCTGGTCACCCAGATTGCCAGGCCATGCCCGCTGATCTTCACCCACGGAAATTGCTGAAGGATTTCGGGCAGATTGGTGAACGCCACCTTCAGGTTGTGAGCCAGGAAATGGTAGCTGAACAGCCCATGATCCACGATGCTGCTGCGGGTACCCTCCAGCAGGAACCGATGGCCGAACTCTCCGGGGTTCTCGAACCGGGCATAGTTGTACATCATCAGCAAAACGCCCGTGACCACGATGGGGGCGCCGAACAACACGCCCTGCTTCAGCCGAAATACCAGCCCGGCTTTGTCCCACGCCACCTTCTGAAAAATCCACTGCAGCCCGAAATAGGCCACACCAAACGCCAGCGGAGTTCGGGTGGCGTATCCCGCTGCCAAGGCCACACCCGCCAACAACGGATGCGCCAGGTGTGTGCTGAATAAGATATAGAGAAGATTGAACGTCACACCCATCACCAGGGCCGTAAACCAAACCTCGCCACGAATTGACACGAAATAATTAACGGTACCAAGAGCAAACGCAGCAACGATCCAAAGGAGAAGGGCGTTGGAATGATTGAAATAGCCAAGTTCTCGGAATTTGCGAAGAACGACGAACAGAAGTAAGGCATTAAGCGCAGCAAACAGCAACGTAAACACTACATCGTTTAAGTTATAATCGAAGAGCGCAACAAACGGAATCATGGCCACCGCCGGGCCAGGCGGGAAACTGACGAAGTTGCGCTTCAGTCTGCACGAGACGCGGTTTTGGGTCCGGGGATCACACTGGGTCTTGGTTTCGGGATCGGCCAGCTTCTGCTGCGACCACTCCAAACATGCCTGCATCTCGGCGTCAAATCGGTCCCGCTGGTCCCACTGGGCCCGTTCGATGCTGCCCGGCGCCAAGGTGGGGCGGTCCAGGCAGGCCTGGGCCACATAGTCGGTCTTGTCGGGGTTCAACTCCAGCCAGTCGCCGTTCAAGGTTACAAAACGACTGCGCAGGTCAAAGCCTTTCTCTTTGGGCTTTCGACCTTTCCAGGGCCACACCCCTTTGTGAATCTGGCCGTCTTCCAGCACGATCACGTAGTAACTGACCCAGTCGTTCCAGCCGCCCAGTTCCAGGTGGCGGTTGATGGCCTCCTGCAGTCCGGGCGGGTCGTCGGGCAACTCTTTCTGTTTGGCCTTCCGAAAGGGCGTCAAGGTATCCGCCCGGCCCTCTAGCATGGTTTGGGCCTGGTCGATGAAATGGAAGTGGGGCGAGGGCCCCTGCACCATCTTCCAGGACGTCAGCCCCAGAATCAGCAGGGCGCCCAGGAAAACCAGGCCGTAGAGAATCCATTTCTTGGTGGCAGGGGTAAGTGCCATGCGAAGACTCCTGAGTTGGTTTTGGAGTGGGGCCCCGCACAGGGCGAAAGCCCGCCGGAGTGAGCGTTGGGCCGGCTACAGCTCCAGGAAGTGGAACGTGATGTTGGCCATGGGTTCAAAAACAAAGGTGGTGGCAGACGAGGCCGGCTCGAAGGTGATGTCGTCGTCCCAATCTTCGTAAAACGTCTTCCAGTTGGGAAGGATGAAGCGCAGGTCGATGCCCACACTGACTGACTTATTCAGGTAGTAGTCTAGAGCCGCCCCAAACAGGATGTGGGTGCCGGACCAGCCACGGGTCTTGTGGGTGGGATCGTAGTCACCACGGTGGTAACCCTGATAGTTGATGAGGCCGCCGCCAAAGTAGATGTTGGGATCGAAGGCGGTGCTTTTCAGGTTGGCGAAGTGCTGGAAGGGGAAATAGCGGCCCAGGAAACCCCAGTACGCCGCGCCTTCGAACTTGCCGCCGCCCGAGTCCATATTCAGGTGGCCATTGATGTAAGTCTCCACGGATCCGTATCCCAGGACGTTGTACCCAAGCTTCAGGTCAAAGGCGAAGCCACTGCCCGCATCAGTGCGGACCCAATCCTTGTGGTACTCGGCCCGCATGCCATTTAACTCTTTCGCCCAGGCGTTGGTGTACACATTGCCAGTGTTTTCGTCCAGCATGACCCCCGTATCGCCGCTGACCAGAGCGCCACCCAGGCTGATGCCGAAGATCATGCCGCCATCGTTGGCCCGGGCAACCGGAGCCAGGGCCGTCAGAGCCAGGGCCAGAGTCAGAAATCTAATACTCGTCCGTGTAATCATTCGAGGCACCTCCTTCTTCGTCACTATCGTCGTTCGAATCATCGGATACGGGTTTTAAAGCCTTCTTGTATTTTTGATGCACTCGATGCAGCCAGTTGTGCATCACCGAGTTCAGCCCTTGTCCCAACCCAGGTTCCGCGTCAAGCAGGTTCTCGGTCTCGTTTGCATCTTCCATGAAATCAAATAACTCAAAAATATCCTCTTCTCGCTGCCAAATGTAATTATAGGATTTGGTGCGAACAGAGACCATCATGAGAGGATCTTTCTTCTCCCGGATGCGTTCAGTCAGGAAGTACTGATGGAAAAGGTAGCGCTCGGGCCACTCTTCGGCGGGGTCGAACAACAACGGAACCAGGCTGGTGCCCTCAAACCGGGACTTGCCCACGTCCAGCGAGGTCAAGTTGACCAGGGTGGGCAGCAGGTCCATGAGCGAGACGGGGGTCTCTTCGACTCGGCGAGGTTGGGTACCCGAGCTGAAGCAGATCATCAGGGGCACCTGCAGTACGTTGGTCGACAAGTCGTGGCCGTGAGAGTGACGTTTGTGAGCCTTATCAAAGGCAGACCCGTGATCCGCCGTGATGATCAGGATGTAGCCCCGTTTGCGAAGGTTCTCGTCCACAAGGTCAAACAGCGGGGCGATCTTCTCGTCCACCCATCGAACCTCGCTGTCATACAGGTCGATTTTGGCCTTCTTTCCAAAGGCCTTGCCCTTCTTGGGCAGGGAAAACGGCGGATGGGCATCCCAGTAATGAGCCCACAAGAACAAGGGCCTGCTACGGGACTTCAGAATCTCTTTTCCTGCCGCTGCCGTGACCTTTTCGCCATTGTGTTTGCCACCGCCCCGTTTGCCGAACGAGGAGGTGTCGATGGTATCAAAGCCCTGCAAAATGCCTTTCCAGCGGGCCGAGAAATACTCGTGAGGCAAGATGGCCACGGTGTCGTAGCCGTTCTTCTTGAAGAATTCGGCCATGGTCTGATTTTCGGGCAGCAGCGGATAGGGAATGGTGGCGCCGGTGCCATGGGCCAACTGGGAGTCATACTTGGACGTAAACATCGAGGCGATGGAAAGACGGGTGCTGGGGCCCTGGGCAAACGCCTTGTCGAAGACCACACACTCTTCGGCCAGTTCGTCCAGGTTGGGCGAGGTGTTGCGTTCATACCCCATGAAACCCAGGTGGCTTGCTGCCAGCGCATCCACAGACAGGATGACGATGTTGGGTTTGTCATAGGGATAGGTGTCAGGCAGGGGATAGTCAAAACGGCCACGTTCCAGGACTTCCAGCGGCACGTCTCGTCCGTCACAGTCTTCGTCGATGTCGTTGCCCGGCTCATCCAGGGCCGACGGAGAGATATTGGGGTCGTCGGGGTTGCAGTCGCCCCCGGCAAACTGGTGGATAAACCCGTCTCCGTCGCTGTCCAGTACCGGTGTGAGGGCCTGATAGGCGATTCGTGTGGCAGCGGTCTGAAGGAAATAGAATCGAGCCTTTCGGTCCGTGGTATCCAAGGTGGCCACAGCGATGGACGAGGCAAACACCGTCCCAAGCAGGAACACTGCGACCCCAAAGGCACCTGTTCGACGGCCAAGCAGGCGGCTTAGGGGCCAACCCAGCAGTGTGGCCAGCGCCAGCGACGCGGCAACAAACGTGGGTTTCTCCCAGGGGGACAAGCGGATGGCTTCCCACTGTTTGATGGCAAACAGGATGGCCAAAGCGCCCACCGCCACCACGACCACACCCAGCACCACCGCCTGGCGACGCCAAATCCAGCGTACTCCCCGGGTATCGGCGACCCTGAGAGCCAGCCTGGCACCACCTCGAATCAGAAACAGGCAAAACGGGAACAGGCTCAGTGCGATGGCCACGGCCCCAGCCAAGGTCAAAATGGCCTGATAGTTGGGCCGGACCACGTCGTAGCCGATCTTGGTGCCCAACTTG
>CAYTWV010000005.1:0-11548 GCA_964442235.1 uncultured Myxococcales bacterium
CTGTGGAGGATTCTGCGGGGTGTGCCCCGTTGGCTACCCGTGTTTGGCCGGCAAGTGTTGTGCATCGGACTGCCAGGGCAAAGTCTGCGGGGACGATGGTTGCGGAGGCAGTTGTGGAGAGTGCGGCGCCAACCAGCTTTGCACCGGCGACACCTGTTGCGCCCCCAACTGCTCTGGCAAGACCTGCGGGACCGACGGATGCGGCGGGTCGTGCGGAGCCTGCACCCCCGCGCAACGCTGTGAATTTGGTGTGTGTGTGTGCGCCCCCAACTGCCAGGGCAAACAGTGTGGAGACGATGGGTGCGGCGGCCTTTGCGGGACGTGTGCATCGGGCACATGCACCGGCGGCCACTGCAATTGTGTTCCCGACTGCACCGGAAAGAGCTGTGGCGACGACGGATGCGGCGGCTTTTGCGGCTTCTGTTGGCCCGAGTGCACCTGTCAGCAAGGCGTCTGTTTTGGCGTGGTGGGCAGTTTCCAGGTGCCCTGCAACAGCACCGTCATCGACCCGAAAAGTGGGCTGACCTGGGAAATGGGGACCAATCTTTCGGTGGCGTTTGCCACAGCCCAGACCTACTGCGCCAATTTGGACCTGGGGGGCCATACCGACTGGCGGCTTCCCTCCATTGATGAACTGCGCACGTTGATTGCGGGTTGCCCCTCTACTATGACCGGGGGAAGTTGCCCCATTCACGACAGTTGCACGTCGTCGGCCTGCATTACCGGCGACTGCAGCGGGTGTCCCGCAGGGGCCGGGCCGGGCCAGAACGGACTCTATCTGGCCCCGGGCCTTGAGACCACCCTGGACACTCATTACTGGTCCAGCACCACGTTGCCGCTGTCCGAAAACCCCGCCTTTGTGGTGGAGTTCAACACGGGCAAAGTGGGCATCGCCGTCACCACCGTAACCTGGAAAGCCGTGAGGTGTACCCGTCCATGAGTCGCCTGAACCCCGCTCATCTCTTTCGTGACGTCCGATTCAGTTGGCAGTGGTTTCTGAACTATGGACGCATTGTGGTCGGTTCGCTGCTGATGGCCATCGGATACGTCTATTTTCTGATTCCTTTTAAGATTGTTTCCGGTGGCGTTTTTGGCATCTCCATTGTTTTGCACCACATGTTTGGCCTGCCCACGGGTCTCACGGCCTTGGTTCTGAACATCCCGCTGCTGATATGGGGAGTCAAAGAACTGGGGCCCAAATTCGGGGTGAAGACGCTGTTGGGCCTGTTTTTGACCTCGGCCTTCACGGATCTGCTCTCGTACACCGCAGACATGGTCAGCCCGCTTTGGCAGGGGACCGCCTCGCCGGCCCAGGAACCCTTCATGGCATGCCTGTTTGGCGGCGCCTTTGTGGGCGTCGGGTTGGGGCTGGTCTTTCGGGCCAAGGCGATAACGGGGGGAAGCGACATTCTGGCGCAGGTCATCAACAAGCGGTTTCACACTCCCATCGGTCAGGTGCTGATTATCGCCGACAGTTGTGTCATCGGCCTGGGTGTGCTGCTGCTGCAACAGATGAGCCTGGCGTTGTACGGCGTGGTGACCATTTTTGTGGTGGGGCGGGTGGTGGACACGGTGCTGACCGGCACCGACTTCTACAAGACCCTGCTGATTGTGTCGGACAAACACGAACAGATCCGGGAGCAGATTCTGCAGGTTCTGGGACGCGGTGGCACCTATCTGGATGGTTCGGGGCTCTATTCGGCCACCACCAAGAAAGTCATCCTGTGTGCCGTCAGCCGACGGGAACTGCCCGTCATCGAAGACTATCTGAAGACCGTAGACCCCAACGCCTTTATTATCGTGTTGGATTCCAGAGAAATCCTGGGCAAAGGCTTCAAACCAATCACCGAAAACGCACCGTAGGGGTTGGTTACGGCCGACCTACCTACGTATTCAGCGCCAGGGCCAGGTATAACTTTGCAGCGGTGAGGATTTGCGAGAAGGGGGCGGATTCGTCCTGGGTGTGGGCCTTTTCCAGCGACCCGGGGCCCAGAAGCACGGGCCGGATCCCGGCCTGGAACAGTTGGCAACCGTCGGAATGGCTGGGAAATGCCTGATGCTCGAAGGGCAAGTCGAACTGGCTGTAAACCGAACGCAGCGACTCGAACAGCCGCCCACGGGTGGGTATCGAGTAGCCGGCATCCCGGAATCCAAAAGACAACTCTGCATCGATGCCCGGCCGTTCCGTCGCCTCTTGGGTCAGAAGGTCTTCCAACTCCGCTGAGATTTCGCCCATGGGAGCCAGCGGAGGCACATGAATGTCCAGCCACGCCTCACAGCGGTCCGGCACCACAAACCCGGCTTTCTGACTTGCCAACTCTCGAATATTGAACACCACGTTGGGTCGCTGTTTCGCAAAGTGGTCCGAAACTCGCAGCAACAGATATAACATGTCCGTAATGGCATTCTGGCCCAGAGTCGCCATGCTGGAGTGCACTCGGCGACCCCGGGTCACCAGCATCACCTCAAGATACCCGTAATGCGAAAAGCAGGGTTTTAGGTCCGTAGGCTCGCCGATAATGGCCGACTCAAACGAGAACGTCCCCTCCACCAGACGGGCCGCTCCGTCCCCGGACTCCTCTTCCCCCACCACCAGCGCCAGGGCCACGGGCATCTGCTTAAAACCCGCCTCCCACGCCGCCATATAGGCCTCGACCATGGCAGCGCAGCCGCCTTTCATGTCCGCAGTGCCCAGGCCAATCAGTTCGTCGCCCTTTTCCTGAAGCTCGGTCTGCTCCAGGTCATAGGCCTCGACCGTGTCCAAATGGCCCACAAGCACCAATTCAGGCTCGACGCCGGGCGGTATGACGATCAAGTTGTGCCGATCCTCGTCGACCTCCTGACGCGCCACAGGCAAGCCCGCGTTGGACAGGTACTCGAACATAAAATCGACCAGGTCTCCCTCTTTGCCAAAGGGACTGTAAATCTCCACCATCCGCCGAAGCAGCTTCCGAAGCCGTGCCGGCCTGATCTCGGGCTTGGCCGGGGCCCGTAGCTTCTTTTGCGAAGGGGTCATTTGGTATCCTCTTCTTGTTCTTTATGACGGTCTTCGAACTTACGCCGCTCTTCATCGATATTCATCGACAAATAGACATGCTCTTCGTGGTCGTCGAATCCCATCTTCTGGAAAAAGTGCAAGGCCGGCAGGTTGTCCGCCTCGGTATCCACAATCAAAATCCGGCAGCCGTTTTCGGCCATCAGATTCCGGAACGATTTGAACAACTTCGTGGCCACGCCGGCACCCTGCACCGAGGGGTCCGTGCCCAACCATAGCAGCCATCCATACGTCCAGGATGACTTGTTCTTCTCGATCATGGTCCCCAAGGCAAATCCAGCCAGACGCTCGACCCCCTCTTCCTCAACCATGGCGACCAGGCAGTACTCCGAATCCGTTTGGAACCGGCTGACCACTTCGTATTCGTCCCACGTTCGATACAAGGTGGGAAAACGCCTGGCCGTGAAGAGCTTCTCTCCCAGATGGAACACACCGGGGATGTCGTCGATCTCCATCTGCCGGACGTCCAACATCGGTTTTTTGGCCCCATCCTTCTGGCGGGCTTCCGTCGCGGGCTTCTTGGGCCCTTCTTTTACTGATGTACCGTTCTTTTTTGCCATTTCAACACAAGTGTTAATTGCTTCTGATAAGCTTTTGGATCATTTGAACTTTGTCCGGACTGAGTTTGCCTTCCATCATCTTCAAATAAAGATTCAGGTATTCGGCCCCCTGCTGGTAATCCCCTTTGTTGTTATAGGCGATTCCCAACTTCTTGGCCACGGCAGGATTCCGGACCAACTTGAATGACTCTCGATAATAAAGGACACCCTTCAGATAGTTGCCCTGGCTGATCTCCTGATCCCCGGCCGCCTCCAGGCGTCGGGCCTCTGCAGAGTTGTCCACGGGCGGTTTTTCGGTGCCCTGATTGTTCTGATTTCCGCCGTTGTTCTGAGTACCTCCGTTGTTCGGGTCCTTCGGGACCGGGTCTTTCGGGTTGGTATTGTTCACGGGCACTTTCACGGTGCCCGGGTCGATAGGCATGGTAACGGTCTCGGCCAAAAGGGTCTCGGCCTTGGGGAACAAAGTTTCGGACTTGCCACGGACACGACCGAACTCTTCGGTCAGCCGGTCCACCGTGTCCGGAGCCAGTTGTCCCAACATCGTGCCCAGCTCGGTATCCACAGCGCCGACTTCTTTAGAAATCGCCTCGATTTCGGTGACCTTCTTTTTGTTCTTGGCCTTGTCCCACTCCAGGGCTTTGTCGGCCAACTTCTTCTGCAAGGCAACCAGCGAGGTCCGTTGCTCGGTGATTCGAGCCGACACGGACTCGATCTTCTTCTGAGCAGCGGCGGCGTTGGGATTGGCCAGAACCTCGGTGAACAGCGGAGCCACCTTTGCGGCCAGCGTATCCAGGTCTGCCTTCTCTTTCTTGGACTGCTGGTCCATCGCTTCATCCAGCGGGCCAGTCTTGATCCGAACGGTCAACTCGTCCAAGCGGACTTTCGCCGCAACGGCCAGGGCCACAGCAGCATCGATTTCCAGTGCGCGTTCGGGGCGATTGGCCAGCAGATAGGCCTCTTTGCGCAGCTTCAGGCGGATTTCCAGAGTGTTGTAGGCTTCTTTGGTTTCTCGAACGCCTTCCACCGCCACGGCCGTCTGGCGCTCTTGGGCCAGCTTCAGTTCCAACTGCCTGGCCTGCTCTTCTTTCTCTTTGGCCAGACGACTGGCTTCTTCAGCCTCTTTGGCTTTGGCTTGGGCCTCGGCTTCGGCTTTTTTCAGGGATTCCGCTTCCAGTCGGGCGGCCTCGTCGGCAGCAACAGTGCTGGCCGGCTGCAATTCCACACCTTGGGCCGCTTGCTGTTCGGCGGGCGGAGTGTTCTCGGCAGTGATGCTCTTGTACAGGGCAAATCCGCCCACACCCAGCGCTGCCACAACGCCCAACGCCAGAAGGACATACGCCACTCGTTTACCCGCAGAGGGGTATACCAAGTCCGGTTCGCTGGCAGCGACGGCTTTGGGGGCCTGCATGGTTTGGAAATGGCCCACCGCTTCTTGCTCTTGGGTGGTTCCGTCGCCCGTGGTGCCGTGCGGTCGATCTTCGAAAATCTGCCTGTCTGCGGGGGGCCGAATTCCCGAATACCCATCGGCAGAAGAGGGCGACCCCGACCCCTGCTGATTTACGGTCAATCTTGGCGTTGAAGCCGACGGCTGCGCCGCGGCGGGGGTTCCCGAATAGGAAGCCGCAGCAGGAGCCTGCGCATAGGAGGGAGCGGCGGGAGGCACGGCCCGAGTCGGGCTGGGCGCCGGTCCGGGCACCGGGGCGCTTTGCGCTGTGGTTGCCGCCCCCACGGGCTTGACTGCCGCTGCCAACGGTTCGGTTCCCAAACCGGGACGCCCCGATGTCGACGGAATGCCGAACGAGGGCTGGGTCATCACTTCGGGGCCCGCCACGGCAACAGGCTGACTGAGACGTTTTCGAAGGACGTCGATCAGCGCCTTGATCTCCATACAACTGGCCGGGCGCTCGTTTCGGTTTTTGGCCATCAGCCGAAGGATCAGCTCCTCCATGGCCGGAGAAATCTCGGGATTCAGGACCCTGGGCCGAATGGGCGTCTGCGTCAGGTGTTTGGTCACGACGCCGATAGGGGTCTCGCCGGTGAAAGGCAGCTTCTTGGTGTTCAACTGGTAAAGGATGATGCCCAACGAATAGATATCGGTGCGGGCGTCCAGTTCCAGGCCTTGCGCCTGTTCCGGAGACATGTACTCGGGGGTGCCGCAGACGATGCCGGCACGAGTATGGAAGGTTTCGGCGGCCGCTGCTTCGGGTTCGATGATCTTGGCAATGCCGAAATCCAGCACGGTCACGAAATCTTTCTGGTGGCGACGGTCCTCCACCATGATGTTTTCGGGTTTCAAGTCACGATGGATAATGCCCTGTGCATGGGCTTCGTCCAGGGCGGAACAGACCTGGTCCACGAGGTACAGAATGCGGATCGGGTCCAGGGGGAACTCGTCTCGAAGCAGGTGCGCCAGGTCTCGGCCCTGCAGAAAATCCATAGCGATATAGTGGACGCCCTCTTCGGAGGTGCCGAAGTCGATGATGTTGATGGCATTGGGGTGGTGCAGGCGGCTTGCGGCCTTGGCTTCACGATGGAATCGTTTGGAGAGTTCGTAGTCACCGACCAGATGAGGGTGAAGGACCTTGATGCAGACCTGTTTGCCCAGCGTAATCTGCTCGGCCCGATAGATGCTGCCCATGGCGCCTTGGCCAATGCAGTCGTGGATGACAAATTTGCCGGCCAGGGTTTTGCCCATCAGCCCATGGCGGTCGTCCTTTTTGGGGGCCGGCATGGGAAGGACATGACCACAGTTCGGGCAGAACCGCGTATTGTCTGGTGCTTCAAAGAAGCAGTTGGTACACGTCTTCACCGAGTCTCCGCCGACGTTGATGCAAGAGCAGACCTCGCGTGCCTGCACGTGCCAGTTATAACCCTGAATCGCAGGTGCGGGCAAGAATTCTTTCGGAACCAGCCCGCACAAGGCCGCCCGCCTCTTTACAAGCGGCATCAACCTGGATAGTCTCCGCCCTGTTGTCAGGGGTTGAGGTGGCATGATGTCCGAGATGAAGATTCGAGTTCTGGTAGCGAAGCCGGGCCTGGACGGCCATGACCGAGGGGCCAAGATTGTGGCCCGGGCATTGCGGGATGCCGGCATGGAAGTGATTTACACGGGGTTGCACCAGACTCCCGAGATGGTCGCCGCTGCGGCAGTCCAGGAAGACGTGGATGTGGTGGGCCTGTCGATCATGTCCGGGGCCCATAATCACCTGGTTCCCCAGGTCATCCAGCGGCTGCAAGAGCGCCAGGCAGGCAGCATTGCCGTGGTGCTGGGCGGCATCATTCCGCAGGATGACTTCGAGGGCATGACCAATGCAGGGGTTAAGGCCATTTTTACCCCCGGCACCACGCTGCAAACCATCGTCGAGACCGTCACTCGCCTGGCTGCTGAGAAGCGGCAGGCCGAGTAGACCCCCACGGAGGGTCGATGTCTACGCTTCTGTCCCTCTTCATCGCGCCGTATGGCGTGCACCGATTGCGACGTCACTCCATGTCCGTGGTTTGGGCTTTGGGCCTTTCCGGAGCCCTGCTGGCGGGGTGTGGTTCGTCGCCCTCGGCTTCCGATGTCGCAGTCCAGCCCGATGTGCCGGCCGACGTACGAACGGACTTGGGCATCGACACCGTAGCACCGGCCGATACGGGCGGGGTCGAAGTGTTTGTGCCCGACGTGGTGACTCCGCCGGGCTACTTCGAATTCTGCATCGCCGACGCCGACTGCGAGGCGTATGGGCTGTCGTGCATCGCAACCAGCCCCACGGACCCCGATGCCTACTGCTCCAAGCCGTGTATGGAGACGGCGGAGTGCCCCGACGGCCTGGTATGCAAAATGCGCGGCGAGCTGTCGGTGTGCCAGATTCCCTCGTACTGCGACCGCTGCAGCACCACTGCCCAATGTGCTCCGGGGATGAAGTGCCTGAAGAATGCTGCCGAAGAGTCCTTCTGCAGCATACCCTGCCAGGGCGAAGACCCGGCTTCCTGTCCGCCCGGCCACACCTGCCGCAAGACGGGCACGGGCATGGAAGACTATTTCTGCTTCCCGCTGTTCGGCAAATGCAAAGGCGACGGCACCCAGTGTGCGCCATGTCAAAGCTCTGACGACTGCCTGCGGGACTTCCTGTGCCACGAAAACGCCATCACCCACGAGCGCTATTGCGCCAAGAAGTGCACCGCCCCGGCGGATTGTGCCGCGGGTTACGGTTGCCACGAGATGGCTGCGGACAAAGCCAGCCTCTGCACGTTGGAAGTGGAAGGAAATCCCGTTGAAACCTGCTCCAACGGCAAAAAGCTCTTTTGTGAACCCTGCACGCTGGACTATGAATGCTCTAGCGGCTTTTGTTACTCCTATCCCGAACAGAATCGCTACCTCTGCTCTTTCCCCTGCGACACATCCAAGTATCCCGGCGGCGGTTGCCCCAGCGGATTGTTCTGCGTCCCCAACAAGGGAGCCACCGAGGGCATGGCCTGCGCTCCGCCTCCCGCCTGGGGATGCCAAGGGTTCTTGAACTGCCTGGGGGTCGAGTGCCCCATGGGCGAAAAGTGCCGAGACGGATTCTGCCAGCCCAAATAGCTGGTCCACAAAGAGGTTTCCCATGAAACGCTCCCGCTTGTGCAGCGCGGCCCTGGCTTCGCTGCTTCTGGTGTGCGCCCTGCTGGATACCAGCCCGGCTCAGGCCCTTTTGATTCGAAACTTTTCGCTGACCGACCTGACTCGAGAAGCCCACGTCGTTGTGCTGGGCCAAGTCGTGGGATCTCGCAGCTTTTATAGCGACGACCATTCGGTCATCTATACCCACTACACCCTGGATGTGCAGCAGTCGCTAAAGGGCCTGGCCCCTTCCCTGCTGGAGGTCCGGCTGATGGGCGGCGTGGTCGGGGATACCGAACTGCTGATCTCGGGCAATCCCTACTTGCAGGCCGGGGAGCGTGTCGTGCTTTTTCTGCGTGATTACGGTCAGTTCTACACCATGGTTGGCATGTCCCAAGGGAAGTGGTCCGTCAGGGATATTCAGGGCAGACCTTTTGCCTATCGAGGCACGGCACCCGACCAGGAAGGCCCCTTACCCGGTGAACTGCCGCTGGACGAACTGCTGGCCTTGTGCGGCCTGAGCGCCACGAAGGAGCAGCCATGAAACGGACACAACAAGCCCTGCTGATTCTGGCCGTTCTGGTCTGCTACAGTGCTCCGGCTGCCGCGTTTGTGACCCTGAAAAACTGGTCCGGCGACATCTATTGGAACAAAAGCACCATCACCTGGTACATCCACCCCAATGGAAGCGACAATGTGCCCTTCCAACAATTGGTAGATTCCATTTCGGCCGGCATGGCCGCCTGGGACGACCTCTCGTGTTTCACCAAAGCCATCTCCTATGGCGGAACCAAGACATTCGACCCCGAGGACGGCGTCTATCTGCAGTTCAAAGAGACCAACTGGGACCCTGCCGTGGGGGACGCCCTGGCCTACGCCCAAACCTGGAAATCATGGGGCAGCGCAGTCATCACCAACGGTGTCATCGTTTTTAACGGCCAAGACGCCACCTGGAGCGTGACGGACACGGGATTTTTCAGCAACACCGCCGATGTGCAAGGGGTTTTGACCCACGAAATGGGGCACATTCTGGGTTTGGACCATACCCGTTATCAGGCCGCAACGATGTTCTTTTCGGGCGGGGGCGGGCCGGAGATGCGCACCCTTGAACCCGACGATGAAAACGGGCTCTGTTACATTTACGGCTCGTTCTCCGATGGGCTGACCTGCGACTCCTGTTCCTCGAACGGGGACTGCGCCTCGGGTCAGTGCAAGACCGTGGGCAGTTCCAAGTTCTGCCGCACCGCTTGTGGCAATGACGCCGATTGTGGGGCCACGTTCTATTGTGAGCTAAGTACAGGTCTGTGCAAACCATCGAATGGTTATTGTTCTCTGGAAGGGGGCAATATTTCATTGGGTCAGTATTGTTACGGGATGGAGACCTGCCAATCGGGGCTTTGTCTGGTTCTGCCCAGCGCCTCGTATTGCAGCAAAGAGTGCACTCAGAATTCGCAATGCCCCGGTATGAAATGCATCTCCGGATATTGCATTTTCCCGGGTGAACAGGAAGTCGGGGAACCCTGCCTGGCCCACTTCGATTGCGTCAGCGGAACGTGTGTGGGTATCGGCAACAACCAGGGGGTCTGTTCGCAAACCTGCACCGGCCCCACTCAGTGCCCGGCGGGATTAAGCTGCGCCAACGGATACTGCTATCCGGGCGGCGACACGGCCTATGGGGCCGATTGCACCGACGACCTGCAGTGTGAATACACCGAGTGCCTGACCATCGGAACCAACAAGAAGATTTGCTCTGCGGCGTGCACCAACAGCGGACAGTGCCCCAACAGCGACCCGTGTGTGTTGGGCTACTGTGTGCCCAAGGGCATCTACCCGCTGGGCATGAAGTGCCTGCTGGATACCGACTGCCTTTCGGGCTATTGCGTCGTCATGGGCACCAAGACGTTCTGCTCGCAGCAGTGCAGTGAATCCCTGCCTTGCCCCGACGGTTCCACATGCACCGCCAGCAACTATTGCACACCCATCACGGGCCTCACCTGGTGCCTGACCGGCGCCGACTGCCCGGCCGGCAACTTCTGCAAACGGCCAGGCAGTGCTGCCTATGGCCAGTGTGTGAAAAGTTGTAATCCGTACGCGGACACGGGCTGTGGGGTGGGTCAGGATTGTGCCTGGTACTGGGACAATGCGGCCACCAAGATTCGCGGGGAGTGTGTGGCCTATGGTGGCGACGGCCAGAACTCCGGCGAATCGTGTGGTGTGGTCTCGCCCAAGTGCCGGCCTTCGCTGGTTTGCTGGGGCATGGAAAACGACCCATTCACCTGCTTCCGGGATTGCGATACCAGCAACGGCTTGGGCTGTGTAACTGGCGAAGAGTGCGTGTCTTTGGGCAACAACAACGACCCGTTGCACGGCTTCTGTCATTGCCCCGGGGATTGTGAAGAGCCACCGCCTCCCGTGGACGTCGTGGACCAGGACTGGGGACCGTGGAAGCCCGACACCGGCCAGGAACCGGACCTCTCGAATGGCGAGTTGCCCACGTTGCCCGATGGCACCGTACAAGGCGATCTGGCCGTCAATAACGACCAGGCCGGTACAGATACCACTACACCAGACGGTGCAGTCCAGCCCCAGAACGACACGCTGGAAACGGATCTGGGAACCCCCGGGACCACGGACCCCAAAGCGCAGGAAGCCAAAAGCGGCTCGTGCAGTTTCAGCCCGTCCACAAGCCATCCAGGCTTTGGCCTGGCGTTGCTGGCAGCGTTGTTGTTGGCGTTGAGGTTTCGGGTACGACGCAGGGTGGTGTCACCCACTCCCTGACGGTCGTGGCACTGAACGATACACAATTTGCGGCGGGGTGTCGGTGCGGCGGGGTGTCGGTGCCACGACCGTGAGGGAGTGGGCGCGTGGCGACGTTACCGGTCCAATCCCAATAACTTCTTGATGATGGAGTCCAGGAAGCCATCTTTTTCGCCACGGGCCTGGTCGTCGTCGCCCTGAGGGCGGGCCGGCGAGGCCTGGGTGCGCAACGGCGGTTGGCCCTGGGGCCCGTTTCCGGGGCGCGGGCTTCCTTGCTGCGGGCGGTCGGGGCGCTGTGAGCGCGGCGCCTGTTCACGCGGGCCATCGGGCCGGTCGCTGCGCGCTGGCCGACTGGACTCTTGGGCCGGACGGTCCTTGGGCCGCGGCTTGTCGGGTCCACGGCTTGCTTGCGCCATGTTTGCTGCCTTAGGCTGTGCGGCCGGTGCAGGCTGTGCCGGTGCGGCGGGAAGCGGGTCTTTGGTGGCAGCGCCATCTCGACCACGGGGGCGGTCGGGGCGTTTGCTCTTCGAGGGACCATCCCAACGGTCGTCGTCTCGGCGACCGCCACGGTCTCCACGGCCACGGGGCTTGGGT
>CAYTWV010000005.1:11558-22995 GCA_964442235.1 uncultured Myxococcales bacterium
GGTCCCGCAGAGTCGGGCAGGGCCGCAGGCGCTTCTTGAGGCGAAGCGTCTTCTTCTCCGGCCGGTTCGGCCTCGGGTTCCGGGTCGCCCACATGCCCATTAAGCGTTGCAGGCCAATCCAACGGTTTCTGCTCCACAACCAGCGCCGCAGCGGCCTCTTTGCTTCCCATCACCGAGGACTGGTGCACCGAGGGCTCTCCCAGGACGACCAGCTTCGTGCGATGCTCTTGCTCCAACTGATACAGCAGAGGGCGCAGGGTGTTTTGCAGGAAGTTGGCCACGGCCACCGGGGCCACCACGGTTATCAAGTCGTGGTTGCCCGTCACGGCCATCTCTCGGACTTTTCGAATGATATGCAGGGCATCAGCAGAAGTGGTGCGCTGGTACCCAAGCCCTCCACACTGCTTGCAGGCTTCCGTCGCTTTGGTCAGCAAGCCCGAACGCAGGCGCTGACGGGACAGCTCAAGCAGACCGAACTGCGAGATCTTTCCGAACGAAAGCTTCGCCTTGTCCTCTTTGCTGCAGTCCTTCAACCGGGTGTAGACCTTGGTGCGGTTGGAAGTGGACTCCATATCGATAAAATCGATGACGATCAAGCCGCCCAGGTCACGCAAGACCAACTGGGTCGCAATCTCTTCGGCCGCCTCAAGGTTGGTCCGAAGAGCCAACTCTTCGATGTTGTTTTCCCGGGCTCGCCCGGAGTTCACGTCGATGGCGGTCAAAGCTTCGGTGCGGTCGATGACGATCCGGCCACCCGAAGGCAACATGACGTCCCGCACAAACATGTTTTCGACCTGGCGTTCAACGCTGTATCGGGCGAACAGGGGCAGCTTCTCTTGGTACAGCCGAAGGATGCCCTTCAGTTTGGGCATGACGGTTTCCAGGAAAACGCCGATTTCGCGATACAGCGCTTCGTCGTCGACCACAATTTCGACCACGTCGGCAGTCAGGTAGTCCCGCAGGAATCGCACGGCCACGCCGGGCTCCTGGACCAACAGACTAGGCGCAGGCACGGAAATATAGCGGCTTTCAATCTGGCCCCAAAGTTTGGCCAGGCTGTCCAAATCGGCTACCAGGTCTTCTTTCTTCTGGCTCTGCCCGGCGGTACGTACGATCACGCCGAACCCTTCGGGAATCTCCACTTCTTCCACCATGTCTCGCAGCCGCTGCCTCTCCTCTTCGGGCAACTTCCTGGAGATGCCGACTTTCTCTTGCGAGGGAATCAGCACGGTGTAACGGCCCGGAAGAGAGACACACGTGGTCAGCATGGCGCCTTTGTCGCCAATGGCATCACGGGAGACTTGAACCAGAATCTCCTGGCCCGGGGAGAAGATCTCGCCCATCCGGGGGCTGGGGCCTGCATTCTGCAGCAGTCCGGGGTGAATGTCGTTGCTGGACAGAAATCCCTCTTTGCCCACACCGATGTCTACAAACGCTGCGTTGAGTCCACGGCTTATATCGGATATCCTACCCTTATAAATATTGCCTACCAAACTCGTAGTCGAAGGGCCTTCTGCGTCAATATTGACCAGCTTGCCCGAGGCGAGAAGACAAACCCGGCTTTCGCCTCCTTCTCGGCTCACTAAAATAACTTTCTTCATGCTACTTTCCTGTTGAATCTCTTGGACACGGGCCGCGGTGGGGAACCGCCAACGGCTCTGGCGAACACTGCCTTATGCACACTACACCGCCCGGTCAAGCCGCATGATAACGCGCACCGTCAAATGCGTCAAGCCGGATCAGAACTGGAAGTAGATAAATGGAACCACGCCTGAACCAGCCACTTCCCATACACCCCAGACAACCAATCCCATAACTGTGGCCTGAGCGTACGAAGGCAAGCGAGCAAAAAGCTCCGAGCCCTTCTTGAACCACAGGGTGGGCAGCACATGCCCAAGGAACCCGGCGACCAGGGCCAGCAGTACCAGGGGCTGCAGGTTTGAGGTGTCAAAGGTGAACTGGCCCAACGCCTCCATAAAGTCCAGAAAGACAGGGAACGACCCGGAACGGAAGAGCACGAAGCAGAAGCAGACAAAATGGAAAGTCGCCAGAGTCAGCAAGACCCCCTTCAGCCCGGAATGACGCTTGGGCGTCTTCTCTTTGTCGCCTCGCCGCTGAACCCACCAGTGGTCCAACGCCAGTGCCCCGCCGTGCAACGCCCCCCACAAGACAAAGGTCCAGGCGGCCCCATGCCACAAACCGCCCAACAACATGGTCAAAAACAGATTGCGGTAGGTCAGCCACGCCCACTTGCCCCGATTGCCACCTAGCGGAATGTACAAATAGTCCTTAAGCCAGGTCGAAAGGCTGATGTGCCAACGGCGCCAGAACTCACGGATGCTTTGCGCCTTGTAAGGCAGGTCGAAGTTCTCGGGAAGCCAGAAGCCCAGCAGTTTGGCCGTCCCCACGGCAATGTCGCTGTAACCCGAAAAGTCACAATAGATTTGCAGACTGTACCCATATGCCGCAACCAACACCTCAAGCGACGAGTACATGTACGGGGTCTCGAAGACCCGGTCCACCAGATTGATGCTGAGGAAGTCGGAAATCACCACCTTCTTGATCAGGCCCTGCATCACCCGGAACAGCGCCCAGCCCGCGTCACTCTGGGTCAGACTCTGCCGCTGGTAAAGCTGCGGAACGAAGTCCGAGGCACGCACGATGGGGCCCGCCACAAGCTGCGGAAAGAACGTCACGAAGGTCAGGAAGTCCATATAACTTCGACACGGTTTCAGCGTGCCATAATACACGTCTAGAGTGTAACTCATGGATTGGAACGTATAAAACGAAATACCAACGGGAAGGAGCAATGAGAGCTGCGGAACGGTAATGGGAAGGTTTAGCCATTCGACAAGCAGTTGCAATGAACTGGTGGCAAATCCAAGGTACTTGAACGCGAACAGGATGCCCAGGTTCGAGATTAGACTGACCAGAAGCCAACCCACCCGAACGCGTCTCTCCGTCGTCTTATGAATGAACGCCGCTGCCGCATAATCTATAATTGTCGCAGCAAGAACAAGAATAATGAATCTTGGGTTCCAACACATGTAGAAGAATACGCTAACAATACACAGGAACAAGTTTCTTAATTTCAGACTTCCGTAGAGAGCCCACGTGATGAAAAACACGAAAACAAAGAAGACCCCGAACTCGGCCGAATTGAACAGCATCGCCTGACTATTCCCCTTCCTGTTCTAGATACGTTTCGTAGGCCCGTATCAGCGCTGCACTGATGATCTCGGCAACCAGATGGTAGCCCGCCGCATGCATGTGAACCAGGTCCTTGCCCAGCAACGGCAACTCGCCGCTTCGGGCCTTCTCCACCAATGACGCATCCAACTTCAAGTCGTACAGCCGCTGCAACCCCTCGACCACTTGGGGTCCCCGGGTCAGCCACTGCGAAACCGCCTCGGCGCCCCCCATGGCCGCATACAGGTCCAGATAGGCACATCGGTACTCTGTTGCCATCTTCCGCAACACCGGCTGAAGCGCTGCCACATTCCCGTTGGGCACAATCGTCCCACGAACCTTGGCCCCAAACGCCGGGGGCCCCACCATCAAACAGGCCGTAGTGGGCATGACCAAACGCAGAAGCTCCATGGCCTTGCGGGCCGACTTCTCGTATCCCACCGCATCAAACTCGCCGTCACTGGCCTCGTTGGTCCCGTAGGCCAGCACCACCAGGTCATACGGGCGGTTGTTCACCATCCCTTGCAGCAACCCCGGCGTCAGGCGCCCGAAGGTACTCAGGCGAGCCCCGTTAACCCCGAAAGCGTCCACCACCAGACCCGGAGAGTCGGTTTCCAAGGCCATGCCCAACACACACACGGCGCCGGATTCGGTCCGCAGCAAAATGCGCCTGGGGTCGCCCTCGGCGAAGTGAACCACATAGGCCCCAACCTCCCCGGCTACACCCTGAGTTTCGACGGTGGCGGCCCCCTGATTTCCCCAATAGATGCCCAGGCGGCCGGCCTCGGGAAGCCGAGCAAAATAGACTACGGCATCGGTGGCTCCCACCGGCTCGTTCAGCTCCAGCCAGATGTCGGCCCCGGGCTTTCGTGTACACAGGCTGTATCCCGCTGGCCCAAACACCCCCCATCCCGCAAGGCTCTTTTTCTTGCTAGAGGTAGCATAGAGCACGTTCCCGGCATCCCAGCCTTCGCTCTGGCCACTTTTGGCCCCAAAGGTCTGGTGGTACTTCTGAGGTTTGCCCGGGAACAAAAACCCCCGACCTCCCGATAGAAACCGCTGCGTCAACCGCTCTCGGAACTTCGCCGGCCAACTTTCTCCAGCGGTGTGCGAATCCCCAAACTGCGCCACCCTGACTCGTACCGGCTGACCCGCCTCTACTCGCCTGAGTGCCTGAAAAAACGAGTCCAAGACCTGTTGGCCCCCGGGATACTCCAGTTGCAGCGACGGACCTTGCTGGGCTGCGGCCCCGGCGCAAAACGCCGTGGTGACCAGCCAAACCAGGCCCAATGACCACAACATCCTAGGGAGCGTATTCATATTTACTTCACTGCCATTTTTCTGAACTTCAGATATTCTTGCATCAAAGCGGCATATAGGAACTTGCCCAACACCGCTCCGCCCTTGGCGCTCAGGTGCACCAGGTCTCCGGTCAACAACCCCTTCTTAAGCCAACTTGAGGTTCCTTTGGTGCCGCCCATAGCCTGGAATTCGTCCCAGAAGGCCACACCCAGCCGCTGGCACACGTCCCGCTGCACGGCAATCAGGTCCGGAATCGACCGCCGAAGCTGAATCTTGCCATCAATGCGCTCTCCCGCTGCCGGAGGCGACGCCATCAGAATCGAGGCCCCGGGCGCACCCTTTTTTAACGTGCCAATCAGCCGCTCCAAATCGGCGGTGTATTCTTTTTTGGCCACAAACTGGATTTCGCTTTCGTTGGCACCAAACAACAGGATCACCAGGTCAGGCTTTCGGTGTTTCAACTGGTCGGCAAAATGCGCCGCATCCATGTTGTTGAAGCGATACGAGCGGGCCCCAAGGAGGGCCAGATTGTCCACCACCACGCCGCCGCCGGGCGTCTCGGCCACAACACCAAACAGGCGCAGCGTCCCCGAGAGCGACTCCAACGAGAACCCCAGATTCCCCGCTTTGCCCGAAATCTGTGCAAATCCCGAACCGGCCTTCTCGGCCTTGGTATCCACCGTCTGGGTTGTGCCGTCTTCCAAGGTGACCTTGAACTTGCCGCCCTTGGGATGGGCAAGGTAATAAATCTCGTATTGGGCCAGGCCCGACCAAGGGCACTCTTTGGCACATGCAACTTTGCTCTGTTTGCCCCCGTCCTTGGCCACAAAAGCCTGACCGCCCAACCCATACAGGCCGTCGTCGGTTTGGGGTTTGGTGACTCGCACAAAACTCCAGCCGTTGCTCTCGACGAAGTTCATGCCGTTGCGGCGATACCAGGGGCATGTCTTGACGGGCACAACCCACCCGGGCCCGCCGTTTCCAAAGACCTTCTGCAATTGATCCCGGATGGACGAGACAATCAAATCCCCCATGATCAACGAATCGCCATAGACCAGAATCCGGACCTTTCGCCCGTTCTTTGCCTGGGCCAAAGCCGCATAGAAGCCATCCAGGGCACGGGCCTTACAGGCGGTTTCGGTGCCCGAGATGCAGGGGTTTTCCACGGGCTGCATGCCGGCCTCATCGGCAGACAACGTAGGAGTCGGGGCCGCAGGCACAGCCACGGGGGCCGCACTTCCACCCACGGTCTTCCCTGCTGAAGTCACGAGCGGTGCCGTGGGTCTGGCGTCGGGTATCGCTTTCCCCGAGGGCACTGCGGCCAAACCAGGATTCCCCGAAGCGACGGGTTGGGGCCCGTCAGACAGTGCGCTATTCTGGGTTACCCCGTCTTCGGGATGGGCCATGGGGTCAAAAAGTTCCGGGGAACCCTCTTCCTCCAGGGCCGCCAACATCTCATCCACACGGTCCACGGCCTCTACGGCCTGCTCCTCTTCCACTTCCAGCAGTCCCTGCTTCAGAAGAGGACGCTCATCGTCGCCTTGTTTCCATGGATTTGGCCACGGCACTGCATGGCCTTCAAATCCCAGCAGGGCGAATCCGCCCAATGCGCACAGCAGCACCGTCCACACAGCCCGTCTGGGCACGGGAATGGGCTCTCGCCACCATTGACTCATACCAAAACTCCCGCCAAGGCAATCCACAACAAAAGGGGGCCCCTTACGACGTGGCGCATCATAGGGGCAAGGCCTGTTTGTGTCAAAGAGCGTCTTTTTGCGATCCCCGGGTGGACACGAAGGGGGAGCCCCATTACAATGCGCTCGGTTTTTGGGTGAGGGCCTGTTGTCTTGGGCCCCAATGTGTATTGCGAGGAACTACGATGGTTCGTCGGTTGTTTTTATTTAGTATTGCCGTTTGTTGCGTGTCTGTTCCTGCCACTTCAAATGCCAACATGCTTGACATGTTCGGGGTCTCGTCCCGCAGTCAGGGCATGGGCCATGTGGGGACGGCATCGGCATCGGATTTTTCGGCCGTCTATTACAACCCTGCCTTGCTGGCCTGGGCTCCCGATGCTCTGGCGCTGGAGTTCACCCACGGGTACGCCAATGTCTCGGTGGAGCCTTGGGACCGTCCTTCGGGGTACGACCCTCGCCATTACGACCAGCGGATTCGGACCCGTTCCCACGACGACGAGATCCCCTCGTTGTTTGGCATGACCGTGGGTTTCAACACCAGCCTGGGCACGGATTTTCTGGCAGCGGGTGTGTTGGCCTATATTCCCGCTTCGGGGGTGGGCAACCTGATTGGCCGGTACCCGGACGAACGTCAGCAACTGTTCACCAATCAGGTTCATATGGAACTGGTAGGAGAGCGACTTCAGACCCAGTCCATTCTGCTGGGTGTATCGCTGAAGCCCACCGACTGGCTTGCCGTAGGGGCGGGCTTCTCGTACACCTTTAATTCCAACGCCGTGGCCAGCGTTTACACCCCCAACCCCACCAAACCCGCCGAAGCCGACATTGCGTTGAACGTCGAGCAAGACACGGTGATGGCATTGATCGCCGGCCTGGCCATAGACCTGGGTGCGGGATTCCGGCTGGGGCTTTCGTTGCGAGAGCATCAAGGCTTCGAGTTGCGAGGCACCAACCTGATCCAGCTTCATGGTATGGAAGGAACCCCGGACTATCTGGTCCAGCAACCCATGAACCTCTTCTTCCACTACGCCCCGACCATGGTCAACCTGGGGGTTTCTTATTCCAGCAAGCCATTCCAAGTGGCCTTCGATGGCACGTACCTTCGCTGGAGCCAGTACATGAACAACATGAACCAGCCAGCGGGCTTTGTGGACACCCTGGAGTTCGGACTGGGTGGAGAAATTGCCACGTGGGGGGCCAAGACCCGCTTCGGCGTCCGATATGCGCCTACTCCCGTGCCCGAGCAGACCGGTCGCACCAACTATGCGGACAACGACCGCATCGTAGTCACGACGGGCATCGGTGGGAAACTGAAGGTGTTGGGCTCCAAGTTGGGGTTGGACCTGCATTTGCAAGCCACGTTCCTGCCCCCCCGGGACAACACCAAGACGCCTCCCACAACGCTGGTGGGTTGTGCCCAGAACCCCTCGTTTATTTGTGACGAAGACCTGGAGGCACCGGGACTGCAAACCGGTAACCCCGGTTTCCCGGGCTTCACTTCGGGTGGGTTCATCGTCACCGCCGGCGTCACGACGACCTGGCATTTCTAGGTTCGGCAAGGGGCTTGAAGATGCGAACATCGATTTTTTCGCTGATGATTATCGGCATTACAATGTTTGGAATGGCATGCACTCCCGAAACCTCCGAGGGCCTCTTCCCGCCCCAGGATACCGGGGCCGAGGTAGCCGACGCCATCCTGGACATGAACACCGGCGATGGGGTGCCCCAGGTTCCGTCGTCGACCCTGACCGGATATTGGGCCAAACTGGACCAATCCAGCACTTGCGTAAAGGTACTGACAGCCACGGTAGAGAGTTTCTCTTACAACCTGGCTTTGTTCATCATTCGGGAGTTGTGGCGGTCCGATGACGGCACTCGGGCCTGGGTCGAAATAACCGCCCCGGTGTGCCGAAAGACCATGACCCCCATCGTTCTGGGTCTGGCGGCAAACGTGCCCAATCAGGTCGTGGATACCATGGTTCCGCCCGTCTTTTTGTGCCTGGTCCAGGCCCCAGCCGGCAAATCGATTCCAGCGGAGGGTGAGTTCTCCCTGGAAGGGTTGACCTTTTCGTGCCCCAGTTGGGTGGAGTTGCTGGGAGTGCATCTGACCGACCCCATGTTTGAAGAGCTTCCGGCCGACCCGGAAGATCCCCGGGTCTTTGACCAGGACAGCGACGGCAAGCCCGGTGTGACCATGGTGCTGGGAGACGGAATGTGCGATATCCTGGTCGTCTCTCGCAGCATCGGCATGTTTGAAGGCCAGTTCCAAAGCCCGAATCTGCTGGTTTCCATGTTCGAGTCCGAGGTCGCTCAAAAGGTTCTCAAGGGAACCGAGGGTCTGTGCGGAACGGAAAACGAAACCACCTCCAACCCCCCGCGCTCCAAAGTTTACATGATGCGCCTGGACGGCCACGACGGCGCCTTCAACGCCGACGCCAATCAAGACGGCGTGATCACATGCGAAGACTTGCGCTCCAGGGCCGATGCGTTGTATCAGGAGTATGGGGTTGTTCAGGACAAGCCGGACAACGCCAAATGCCCCAAATAACCCCCCTGGAGGTTCCCGTTGCTCGCTTCTGCCGTACGCACACCCGGTTATAGTCGGCCTTTGCCGGCTTCCTTTGGCGTGCTGGCATGGCCCCCCATGAGCCGCCTTGGGCTCCACTTCAGGGATCTTTCGTCACAAACCCTCTGGGGACTATGGGGTGCAAACCCTGAGAAAACCGGCCTCCGCTGGCTTTCGCAGCCCCTTTCCGCTGCCTTTTTTCTATTTTTCTCCGGGCTAGAACTTCTGTTTTTCCCCCTCGTATGGGCGGCGCTCGTTGTTTCGGGCACGGCAGTATCCGCTTCCGAGCCCCCACCCAACGCTATAGAGCCGACAGACGAGGAACTCATGGTTCGCTATGTGGCAGGAGACCACCGAGCTTTTCAAACCCTGATGAACAGGCATCAGCGTAGGGTGTATGGATACATCTTTAAGTTCTATTATAACCAAGACAAAGCATCCGAGATCTTCCAAGAGTCTTTTTACAAGGTCGTTCGTGGCGCTGCCAGCTTTGACCCAAGTCAGAAGTTTACGACTTGGATGTATACCGTCGTGCGTAATACCGTCCTGGACGACCTGAAGAAGCGGAAGCTGAAGGTTCGTTCGCTGGAAGAGCCGCTTATGGCCGGTGAGGCCGATCGCACTCTGTTCGACATCGTGCCCGACTCGCACTCGCAGGAGGGTGAGAAAGAGGCACGGGCAGCGCAGCTTCGCTCGAAACTTCGAGACGCACTGGCAAAGATGAACGCCGACCAGCGGGAAGTCTTTTTGATGCGCCACGAAGAGGGCCTTCAGTTCGAAGAGATTGCGGCCATCATGAGCTGCCCGGTCAATACCGCCAAGACTCGGATGCGTTACGCGCTGGAGGCCTTGCGCAAAGACCTCAAGGAGTTCCTATGAGCGAAATCAGCCGCTCAATCAGGGACCAGTTCGACGAGCTGTTAGTGGGACATCTCTTCGGCGAACTGTCGCCATCCCAAGAGGCCCGGTTTCAAGAGATTCTGGCGGCCTTTCCCAGTTTGGCCCAGGAAGTGGAGCAACACGCGTCGCTGCTGTCGGTGTTGCCCAAAGCGCCGCTGCTGGACCCGCCTCAGGCCGTGGTGGACGAGGTCCTGCGAGAAAGTCGCCGTCATCTTGAGCAGCTAGCCTCGGGACGGAACGCATCGTTCTGGAAGAGTCTCTGGTCCGGGTTCCGACCCATGTTTGCCGTTTCCGCGGCAGCAGCGTTGATCCTGGTGGTGGGATATTATGCCGTGGACCATGCCGTGGCCCCGGATGCTCCGGGATCCCGCCAACGGATGGAACAGGAACTGAGACCCGCCCCTTCGGCAAGCCCTATTGCCTCGGAAAAAAACCGTGATGCGGCAGGACTGTCGGAACCCGGTTTGTTTGCCGAGCAAAAACCTGTCGCAGCGCCGCAATCTCCGTCGGCAGAGCCCTCCGGTGTGCAGCAAAACGTTGAGACGGCCGAAAAGGCCCAGGCGGAAGCCGGCACCAAAGAGTCCCCGGCACTCCAGGCGCAGGTTCAGGATAAGGCAGAGGCTGGCGAGGCCCCCGCTGCAGCACCGCCGGCCCCCAAAGCGCTGGCGGACATGGACAGCCGGGCCGGGGGCGACGGGTACAAAGACACAAAAGCTCGCCCCCAGCCGAACAGGGCCTTGAGGGATCCTGGCGACAATTGGAAGGGCGAACAAGCTGCGGACGACAGGCAGGCTGCGGCCAATGAGGCAGACGGGGATGCCACCAAAACAGTGGAGCCATTGCTGGTGCGCAACGCACGAAAGACCGACTCGGTCCAGCAGGCTTCAGAGGGAAACCAGGCCGACTTTGGAGGCAGCTCCCAGCCGGGTTCCGGCGGCAATTCCGGTGGCGGGGTAACGCTGGGATTGGCAGGCGGAGACCTTGCCAAATCCAACAAGGGCAACGAAGGCACACCGGCGGTCACAGGCACGGCAACGGCCGTTCCTGCATCCAACAACGCCCCGGCCATCCTCGACGTAACGGTGGCAGAGCCGTCACAGCCTTCCAGCGTTCAGGCGACCCAGGCCCCGGCACCCGTTCCGGACAAAACGGCGGTGGTTCAAAGTGCGGACGAAGAGTCGTACGTTCGACGCAGAGAAACTCAAGATGGAGCGGTGCAGCAAGCCTTTGAAATGAAGGCCGAGGACATGGCCCAGAAGCAGACCACGAACATGCCGGCCGGGCCTTCGCCTGCTGAAACCGCCGGCAAACCGGCCAAAGAGGCCGAAAAAACCCAGGCCAAAAAGAAGGCCGAGGAAGCCAAGGCCGATCAGGCGCCAATCCAAGCCTCTACGGAGCAGAAGAACGCGGATGCGGATTGCCCTGCTGCGCTAACCAAGGTGACCGGGCTGGTTAACCAGGGCCGGTTTGCCGAGGCGGAAACGGCCTTGAAGTCTTTGGAATCGGGCCCCTGCGGAGACAAAGTCTCTGACGGCAAAATGGAATTGATGCGTGCCCGAATCGACCTGGGTCGCGGTCAACGAGACAAGGCCAAGGCCCGACTAATAGACCTTTCCGACGACCCCGATGCGGCCAAAGAGGCCGAAATCCTTCTGGAGAGTGTGGAGCCATAGACAAGACGCCAGGTCGGGGCCCATGGGGTACCAACGGGCCATGGTGCCATGGGGTGTCGGTGCCATGGGGTGTCGGTGCCATGGGGTGTCGGTGCCATGGGGTGTCGGTGCCA